>JANQOL010000584.1 GCA_028289675.1 Pirellulaceae bacterium | reverse complement strand
TGTCGGTGCGGGTATGGACGCCGACGCCACCACAGCGCCGGGCTCGGCTAGCGATTTGCACCACCTACCAGAAAAGTACGCCGCGCGCAGTCTTGCAAGCGGTGGCCGACGGGACCATCAACGCGGAAGCCACGGTCATGTTGGGGAATCGTGGCCGTTGCGAGCAGCTGGCCGAGGAATTTGGCGTGCCCTGGCATCTGATCGGCCACCCCGACGGATCGGCCGATGATGCGCGGCTCGTCGAACTGCTGGACGAATACGAAGTCGACTATGTTGTGCTGGCCCGCTACATGCGAGTCCTGCCCCCGGACACCTGCTGGAAGTTTGCGGGCGGGCGAATCATCAATCTGCACCATGGCTTGCTTCCCGGTTTTCCAGGCTTTCGCCCTTACCACGACGCGTTCGCGGCGCGGATGCTGACCTATGGAGCCACTTGCCACTTCATTGTTCCCGAATTGGACGCGGGAAATCAGACGATAAACCAACGGACATTTTCTGTTCCGCCCGGCACGTCGATCGAGGAAATAGTGCGTCAAGGTCAGGACGATAACGAACCGAGATGTTTGGTGGAGGGTGTGCGGCGGGTGGTGGACCGCGAAGTTAAGTTGCATTTTCACCGCATCATCGCGACCGGCTAGTGCGAGTCGCGGACGTTGACGGGTCATTTTTCTCCAGCTTTATGGTTGTTTCACTATGCAAGTTTGCTGTCGATTCTGTTTGGTTGTCCTGTTCAGTTTGAGTGCTCGCGCGGCGCTGGCACAACCTTTTGACAAAGCTCCGAAGAAATTGCGGATCATGTCTTGGAATGTGGAATGGATGTTCGATCACTATCGAGGTGACAACCGCAGCGACCTGTCGCGCGAACAGTCGGCACCATCGAAAGAGTATTGGCAGAACAAGCTGTCGGGCGTGGCCGAAGTCATTGCAGGCGCGGAGCCGGAAATTGTCGCGCTCCAAGAAATCGAGGGCTTTCAGACTCTACGTGATTTAGCCCGGCATTTGGATGACGAACATGATCTCAATTACCGCTTTGCGTTTATCCAGGGCACTGACAGTTTCACCGAACAGGACGTCGGGCTTCTGTTTCGCTACAAAGATGTTCACGCTGGATTGGTGGCTTACCGGAGGCACGAGCAAAGCCAGACGATGTTTTCCAGCCGCGAATTCTATAACCTCTCCAAGCACCTTGTGGCCGACTTTCGCTGGTCTGATGTCGAGCAGCCACTAACCTTGCTAAACGTTCATCTACGTGCGCGTGCGGAAGGTGAACCAATTCGTGAGCGGCAAGCAAAACTGGCGCGGCTGTGGCTGGAGCCGCATTTGGCCGCGGGCGAAGACGTGATCTTGGTCGGTGATTTGAATTCAGAGCACGCCTCAGGAGACATCCAAGGAGAAATGGCAGTGCTGATTGGCGACGACACGCAGCCCAAAATGGTAGACTTGGTGTCGCGTTTGGAGGACTCCCAGGCCAGTACTCATTTGATTCTGGACAAACAATTTGATCGCATGCTCGTCAGCCAGAGTTTGATCGAAGATGGCGCGGGATTGGATTGGTGTTTTGAGTCGATTGTCATCTTGGATGAGGCCATCGTGCGTGGCACGCACGATGGTGAAGAGCACTGGGAGAATCGCCAATCCATGAGTATTGACGAATTGGATCTCAGCGACCACTTTCCGCTGCTAGCCACGTTTGAGTTGAAATGACTGCGGTGGCGCATTTGTTGGCTCTGGTGTCCCGTGTCAGCCGGCTGTTCCAGTCAGGAACCTTTCTCGAGCACCAGTTGCCAATCGGCGAGGTATGTCATGACGTTTGTTCGCACTGAGGGGCAACCCGTCGAACCATCGGGTCGACTCGGCAGGCATTTGTTGCACCTTGGTGTGCGCGGGCTGCTGGGTTTGATCGTTGGTTTTGTTGGGCCGCAATCTGCACAGGCGACGGACTACTTCCTGACTTTGGGTGGAGGTTACAGTCCAGCCGGCAACCAGGCGTCGCTCGAAGCCAACGTGTTATTCTTTAGGGAGGTGCTCGCTGAAGAGCATCAGGCCGACCGTGCCTCGGCGATCTTGTTTGCCGACGGTTACGATGACCAGCCCGATCTCCAAGTGCTGGCTGCCAAACCAGATACTTCGGAGACTCCCGCTACGGATTTGTTGTCCAGGATTTACTCCTTTAGGCCCGCACGTGAGCAGGTGGAATATCGGAACCATCGCGTGCCTGGAATCGCCGGTCCTCTGCGACCGGACAGCATCAGGAGTGCGTTACTACGCTTTGCGGGGCGTATGCGTCAGGGTGACCGGCTGTTTGTGTATGTGACGGCTCACGGTGGTTCCGCGCCGCGGCGGGAACCCTACAACACGTCCATCACCTGTTGGGATAAAGCGGCGGTTTCGGCGCGCGAGTTTACTGGCTGGTTGGAAGAGGTGCCGGTCGAAGTGCCGGTCGTCCTAGTCATGGCCCAGTGCTATTGTGGCGGATTCGCGCACGCGATCTTCGACGGCGCCGACCGAGAGCAGGGGCTGGCGGAGCATGTGCGTATCGGTTTTTTTGCACAGCAGCATGATTTGGCGGCGGCAGGGTGCCGTCCGGACGTTGACAATGATGAGGAGTACAGCAGCTTTTTTTGGGGAGCTTTGGTGGGACGTAGCCGCACCAACAAACCGATTCGGGAAGCTGACACAAATGGAGATGGACGTGTATCGTTTGCCGAGGCGCATGCCCGAGCTCTCATCCAAAGCGAGACCATTGACATTCCGCTGACAGCGTCGGAAACCCTGCTGAGAACGTACAGTCGCATCGGAGGTTACGATCATCGCCGACATCCCGACTCCGATGGGGAACGTCCAGACGAGGACTCGCCGCCGATCAGCTTGGCTCGCATGGAAGGTACGTTGGAGAGTTTGATCGGCTCGGCGCGCGCGGAACAGCAAACCGTGGTGCGGGCGCTCGTCGACCGCTTGGGGTTGAGCATGGGGCAGGATGTCGTCCAGGTCTACGAAGCATACAATGACTACCGCCGACGCACTGGCCGCGGACGTCGCGGGCGCCGCCGCGGTTCTTCGGGTAGACGGGATTTGTGGACGGAGATTGGCGAGCGCTGGCCGGAGTTGGGAGATCGTGACGAGTGGCGCAAGTCCGACTTGCTACGCCCCGAAAACCAACAGCCGCTATTTGACCAGCTGGTGCAACTGGAGAATTTCCAACGCTTTGACTCGGCGTGGAAACGTCGGCAGGAGCTATCCGAAGAGGCCGATCACGCAGAAATTCAACGCGTCAAATACCAACGTTTGGTCAATACGCTGGAGGCCATTGTGTTGGCCCGCAATCTGTCCGCTGTCGCGGAGACAAGTGTGGTGCGGCGGTACCGCGCGATGATCGAATTGGAAGACAGTTTCCTGGGGTCCCGTCCCCGGCCGACGGTTCCGGTCAATTAACTGTCTGGCGTAAGCCACGAGCCCTGCCGGTGCGATCCCAAGAGAGTCCGCAGGTAACCTTAGGTGGGTCTCCACTTGCCGATTCCATTGAACTCAGTCAGCCGTCTGGTGTACACTAGAGCTCCCGCCTGGAATCCTCAATCCCACCCCGCTGATACGCTTCAGCCATGTTGAACAGGATGTGCGATGACGTATCCACGACGACTTGATCGCCGCACCGTACTTAAAGGCGTTGGAGCCACCGTTGCTCTTCCCTGGTTGGAAGCCATGGCACCGAGGGCTAAGGCGGCTCGCGAGGCGGGACCACCGCTTCGATTGGGCTTTTTCTATGTGCCCAACGGTGTCCACATGCCGGCTTGGCGACCCGCGGACTCAAGCTCCCTGGACGAATTGCCCACGACGCTGAAGAGTTTGGCACCGGTCAAGGACGCAATCACCGTGGTGAGTGATCTGGCTGCCGACCACTGCGACGGCAATGGAGCCGCCCATGAGCCGGCCGGCGGCGGATTTTTGGTTGGCAAGAAATGCAAACACTCCGAAGAGCCAGAGGTGGGTGGCAAATCGGTCGACCAGGTCGCTGCTCAGGAAATTGGGCTGCAAACACCTGTTGACTCATTGGCGTTGGGCATCGATCCCGGGCATCGCGGCGACCACGGCTACAGTGGCACTTATATGTCCCATATCTCTTGGCGGAGCAAGACTTCGCCGGCCGCGTTAGAACTCAATCCCAAGCAACTCTACCAGCGGCTGTTCCGCGATCAGACGCCGCGTGCGCCGGACTGGTCGGCGACTCGGGAAGCGCCGGCCGAGTCGGTCGATACTATCGAGACCAGTGTTCTGGACTTGGTGCAGGAGGAGACGCGGTCACTGCAGCGCCGGTTGGGTTTCGCAGACAAGCGCAAACTGGAGGAGTACTTGGAGGGGCTGCGGAGCATCGAGCGACGTTTGGTACTTTCCGATCGAGACCGGCATTCGCATCACCAGGATGCATTTATCGAAGATCCGTTGTTGCACGCGGATGAACCCGAGTTACCGGAGTTGATTATTCCGGAGGGACGGGGTATCCCGTCGGATTACCGTGAACATGTCAACTTGATGCTGGATATTTTGACCCTGGCTTTCCAAACCGATACGACTCGCGTGGCAAGTTTCATGTTTTCGTACGAGAAGTCGGGTCGAAGTTATCCGGAAATCGAGGCCCCCGGATCGCATCATTCAACTTCTCATCACAAGAAGAAACCGAAGAACTGGGATCAGTTGACGAAGATCAATACACTGCATATGCAGCTGTTTGCTCGCATGCTGGAACGTATGGCCAGCATTGAAGAAGGCTCCCGAACGTTGCTTGACAACACTCTGCTGTTGTACGGAGCGGGGATCAGCGATGGCAATCGTCACAATCACGATGACCTGCCCATCCTCTTGGCCGGAGGCGCAGGCGGGCGATTGAGTGGCGGACGCCACGTCAAATTGAGTGAATCGACGCCCATTTGCAATTTGTATCTTGAGATGCTGTCTGCCGTCGGCGTGCAACGTGCTTCGTTTGGCGATAGTACGGGGCGGCTGCAGCTGCTGGACCCGCCTGCATAAGCGGAGGCAGATCGGCTGTGGATGTTGTGCGTGTGTGGATTCTGCGCTGGTTGACGGGCGTGACCGTGGTGGCGTGCACTTGGTCCTGGGCCTGCGCTCAACCCGATTTGCATAAGAGCCCATTGTCTTGGGACCGCAATATTCACAAATTGTTCCAACGACACTGCTATGACTGTCACGGCGCGGAGGATCCCAGTGGCAACGTCAATTTGGCGGCAGACGTCGATTTACGTTTGATTCGCCAGCATCGGTCACAGTGGCTGATTGTCCGAGAAATGCTTGAGTCCAAGCAAATGCCTCCCGCGGATGAAGCTCAGCCCAAGGACGAGGATCGGGAGCACATGCTTCAGTTCTTGGATGGTGCACTGGCTTTGGACTGCGAGTCCCAAAGCGAGCCGGGGCCACCGGTTTTACGGCGGCTGACCCGAGTCGAATACGACCATGCCATTGAAGACTTGACCGGTATGCAGTTGGAGTTGTCGGCCGGGTTGCCGCCAGATCCGGTCAGCTATGGATTTGATAACGTCGGTTCTCAAACACCGCCGCCCGCCCAGCTGGAGTTGTTGCACTCGGCTGCCAAAGTTTGCGTGGCTGAGATCTTGGCCAGCCAGGATGCGCGGCCGCAGGTCTGGCACCGAGTTTTCGGCGTGACTCCGCCGGACGCCCAGCCGCGCGAGCATGCGCGGCAAGTTTTGCAGCGTTTTGCCAGTCGTGCTTTTCGACGACCGGTGGACGAATACTACGTGAATCGGTTGCTGCGAATTTACGACCGTGCGATCGCTGAAGACCAGCCGCACGCCCACGCGGTGTCGCATGGATTGACGGCCATCTTGATCTCGCCCAGATTCCTGTTGCGGATCGAAATGGATCGGCCGGATGAGACAGAGCCCTATCCCATCGACGATTACGAACTGGCATCGCGGCTTAGTTTTTTCCTGTGGTCCAGGCCGCCGGACGATCGCTTGCTGGAACTGGCTGAGGCTAAGCAGTTGATGGAACCCGATGTGTTGGGGGCCGAAGTGGAACGCATGCTGGCCGACGATCGCGCGCAGGCACTGGTCAAGAACTTCTTCTTCCAGTGGCTCGACCTGAGGCGAGTTGCGACCCACCAGCCCAATCCACAGTTGTTTCCACAAGTCGATGACAGGTTGCGCGACGCGATGCGGCGTGAGGTCGAAATGCTACTCGAGCAGGTCGTGCGTTTTGGGCGTCCAGTGACCGACGTGCTCAGCGCCGACTACACTTTTGTGAATGATCGCTTGGCCGCCTTCTATGGACTGGATGACCAAGGTGGCAATGGGTTTCGCCGGGTTCAATTGGATGGTTCGCGGCGAGGTGGCGTGTTGACGACGGCGGCCATGCTGATGGTGCAGTCGGATCCCGGACGGACAAATATTCCGCGGCGCGGAAATTTTATTGC
>JANQOL010000573.1 GCA_028289675.1 Pirellulaceae bacterium | reverse complement strand
GCCCAAGCAACCAACACTTCTTTTTGGTTTGACACCAGCGAGGAATTGCTGCCCGCAGGCCAGGAACTGAGCCAGCGTTATCAGGTGTTTATTGGCCCCAAGGACACCGAGATCCTGGCCGCGCACGGCTTGGAGCGGGCCATCGAATATGGCTGGTTTCCATGGATCGCAAAACCACTGTCCGCCATCCTGCACTTCTTCCACATGATCGTCGGCTTTTATGGGCTGGCCATCGTGATGCTGACGGTCATGGTCCGCGGACTGATGTTCCCGCTAGGACGCAAAGCGGCCATGAATGCCCAGCGGATGCAAGAACTGCAGCCGGAGCTGAAGAAGATCAATGATCTCCACAAAGACAACATGGAGAAGCGAGCCAAGGCCATGCAGGAGTTGTACGCCAAGCACAACTTCAAACCGCTAGCCGGCTGCCTGCCAATGTTCATCCAGCTGCCGATCTTCATTGGCTTGTACCGCTGCCTGAGTGTCGACACGTCGCTCCGCCAAGAGCCGCTGCTACCGGGTCTGTCCTGGTGCTCCAATCTGGCCGGTCCCGACATGCTGTTCGAATGGAGCAGCTGGATGCCAGAATTCATCGCCGGACGCGGCGTCGGTTGGCTCGGCCCCTACTTCAACATCTTGCCAATGGTCACCGTCGGACTGTTTCTGCTGCAGCAGAAAATGCTCATGCCCAAAGCGACGGACGAACAGACTCGCATGACCCAGAACATGATGCAGATCATGACGGTCTTTATGGGTGTCTTGTTCTTCAAAGTCCCCAGCGGGCTGTGCATCTATTTCATCACGTCCAGCCTGTGGTCCCTGGTTGAACGGAGGTTAGTCAAGCGTTTCACTCCGGCGACCAGCCTCAAAGCAACTTCTGGCGAAGCCAGCCCACCAGCCTCTCCACCGCCGTCCAAAAAGTCGCGTCAGCGGAACCAGCCCACTGACAGCAAACCGCCTAGCCGCATGCGCGAACTAATGCAGTTGCTGGAAAAGCCAGCTGTTAAATCCTCGACGCAGCGCGGACCAGCTCCCAAGCCGGCCCGCAACGGCAAGAAAAAGCACAACAAGAAACGCCGCTAGCTAACCAGTGCGCTCGCCCAACAGACCCTCTTGACGGCTCTTTCAGTTGCCAACCGTGACAATTGTCATGTCCCTCTTCATCGCCCCCAACTGCCCGAATGGGAGCAAATTCTCGTACGCAAACATGCACCGGTTCATACACACACCGGGTTCTCGACGTACGTTTACGATTGGGCCTGGGCAGACAACGCGACCAACGCAGCGAACAAAAATTCTGCGGACAGCCGCCGATCGGTACCCGACGCTCCGTCGACTGATTTCGCCTATTGTCAAAACAAAGAGGGAGGGGGACACAAATGCCAACCAGAGCTTCTATGAGCCCCGTTGTAAAACGTCATGAGCGTGATTGCCTCAGCAAACCCAAGGGAAACATCCGTGCTAAAAGCATCGGTCGCCGACGCGTTCTCTGTGTAGACGACGACCCCAATGTGCTAGCTGCCATGCAGCGCAGTTTTCGACGCTTTCCCATTGAATTGCACTGCGCCTATCACGGCATGCAAGGCATCGTGGAAGCGGTATCCCGAAGGCCCGACCTGATCATCACAGACCTGAAGATGCCGCTAGCCAGCGGCGAGGAGTTGATCGATTGCTTGAGCCGAAACCCGGCGACGACTCACACGCCGATCGTTGTTCTGACGGGACAGGCGGTGTCAAGAAAGGCAACCCGTTCCTTAGGCAGTGGCGTCCACGAAGTTCTGGAAAAACCACTGGTCTTTGACGATTTGCTAGAAGCCATCTCCGGCTGGATCGACGTGGACTTCAATGTGCGGTAGACACCAACGCAACATGCCCCTTGGCGTGGCACCACTTCGCCTGGTTGAGTCTAGAAACGCTGGTGGTCAGACACACGAAAACACTGCTTGAATCGGCCGAAACAAGCCACAAAAAGGCAGATCGCTTTACACCAGGCTTTCTTCGGCCAGCGTAAAACGATGCTCGGCGGGACGGCGCATCACGCCAGCGATAATCAGAGTGCACAAGCTCGCAGTGTGGACCAACCAGCAATTGTCGTCAGCCATGACGGTGCGCAGCGTTACACCGGAGACCAACAACAACGCCGCGTAGTAGGCCCACTCGGTAGCCCGACAGCGGCAACCAGAACGCAAACTGTACAGACAGCCGATAGCCCACAAAGTCAACACAGGCACCAACCATCCCGCCCCAAAGTCGATTGCCTCTACGATGCGTTCCATCGCCGTCTCCCTGCGGTGAATAGGCCAACTTCCGTGTCCGCCAGTTCCGGTCGACGCCCAATCCGTTCGATTATTGGGCGTGTATCGGAGATGTACCAGGAAAGCTTGCCGGGCGGCCAGCCCGGACTTGAGCCTATTCTTCAGAAACCGCGGAATAGTCGGCGTTGCCATCGGCGTGTGCCGCGGAACACCGCCAATGTTCTACTTGACCAGATCCTCGATCACGCCGTCCAACTCCGTCCAATGGACGCCCGTCTTGACGACTTGCCCCTTGCCATCGACGACAACGTTGACCGGCAAGGTCAAGATTCCATAGGAGACGGCCAAATCGCTGTCCAAGCCACCTTCATCGTAGACGTGGATCCACGGATACGAATTCTGCTTGAGGAAGTTGAGTCCCAGTTCGGAAGAATTGTCGAAGTTGATACCGACGATGTGCAGATCACTCTTGGCGTACTTGGCCTGCAGCTCCTTCAGGGCCCTCATCTCCGCCTTGCAGCCATCGCACCAACTGGCCCAACAATGGTAGATCACCGGGCCGCCCAAGTAGCTGGCTGAATTGAATTTGCGGCCATCGATCGTATTGCCTTCGATGCCGAAGCGAGTGCCTTCCATGTTCAATCGCCGCAATGCGCCTGCGGCCTTGCGTCCCGGCATCGTTTGACTGAAACCGCGGCTGGCTTTGTCGTACCAGGACTCGGCAGTTTTGAGTTCCCCGGAGAACTCGGCCGCCAGAGCAACCTGGATCATCGCTTCGGCGGAATCGTTGCTGCGTGGGTACTTGCGAACGTAGGCGACCAAGTCGCTAACGTATTTCTTCTGCAACTGTTCGTACTTGGCTTTGGGCTGCAGCATCTGGTAATTGTGGTCTGCTGTCAGCGTTCGAAACTCGACGTAAGCCAAGTCGTTTTCAGGAGCGTCAATTTTGGCAAGTTTGCCAATGAAATCTCGGAGCCGCCGGACGCCCCCCGGGTAATCGCCCGTTTGAGCGGCAGCGCTGACCGTTTCGGCAAACTGCCGAATCCACGTGGATTGTTCGCTGGGCGTCTGGGAGGCGGAGACCAATTTCTCCAGCACATCGGCTCGGCGGGCTTGCAGGACTTCTCCCTGTTCGCCGTCCTGCATCTTGGCGTCGATGTCTTGCAATTGGGTGACGAGCCGCTCCATGGCCTTGCTGATCCCACCTTCGGCAACTGGCGCCGCGCTACCACCGCCGCGTGCACGGAAGGAAGCGGAAAAGAAGATCCCCGCGTCGCTCATCACGGCCCCCTCGGTGACCGCTCGAGGCAAGTCCACCAACCGCCAGGTTTCCTCCACACGAATCATCGTCCCGACCAGCAATTGCCCCGCCTGGCCATCATTCTCCAGGAGCGCCACCACGTTTTCGTAGACCACCAGGTCTTTCGTCGAACCGTCGGTCCCCGCGGGGACAATGCCGGGCCGGTCTGCTCCGAAGTTGGTCCATTGGCTGTTGCGCGTGACCACGTTCTGACCGGCCGCCCAGGCGGCAAATTGTGACTTGGCGTCCGCTGCAGTCTGCTCAAGCAGCTCACGCTTTTCATCGCTGAGTCCCAAGGAACGGATTTCGGCGGGAGTGATGAGCAAGCAACTGAATTGGTTCGCGTCGCGTCGCGCGGCAGCCCGAACCAACTCCGCCGTAACTTCCTCAGCAGAAATCATCTCCCAGCGATCGATGCTGGCCCCGCGATCTTCGTCAGCGTCAATCCCTCGTCGCAGGCCCTCGGTGCCCAGCCAGCGATATTCATCAGCGGTGCCGTTGAAATCCGTATCGGATTCACGATAAACCTCGACGCCCGCGTTGAAATAGCACCAGCGGTCCGGTTTGTTGTCTTTGTTGGTATCGACGAACCACCGCAGCGGTTGGCCGGCTGGCCCGGTGACCCAAAATCCCTTGCCATCGGCACGAACAACTTCTTCGATGGCACACTCGCCCAGCTTGTCCGTTGGCACCTTTTCATAGACCACGTCGGGCTGGCGAGGCTTGAAGGACATGGCCTTGCTTAGCAACTCTGATGGCTCCGCGGCACTTGCCACCCCGCCTCCGAGCTGGATGCCGCCGAACTGACTGATGCCCACCAGACCGGCAAGGACTAAGCTGGCTACCAAGCTGATAGAAGGGATTCGAACCTGAAACATCCTAGTGGAACTCCCTGTCGGAGGGCGAAGAAGACGATGGACAGCCAGCTGCGTCGTGCGAGTCTGGCCGTAGTCCCAGCCTGGGGACTGGGTCGAATGTAGCAATTCGTGTGTCCCGCGCGAATCGACATTTTGGGCCGCTGGTAGCAGGTATTCTCTGAATTCCGGTCATCCGCTCCAGTTAGGCAAAATGACGAAAGGCCCTCTCACACGAAGAAACGCCTTGCGGGCCGGCTATCTACGTCGCCCTGGCAGCCAGCGTTAGTGCGAGTCGCGCGGACAGTTGGCCTGCGTCATCAACGCGGTGGTTGCTCATTCCGTCGAAGGCAGGCCACATCAAGAGCAAAAATGCCCTGGCCCGCCACAACGCTGCTGGAGGGCGACTCTGGCGGATCGGATTTGGGAGTAACTCACGCTAAAGTCGCTGTCGGCAAATGTCGATGCTGTCAATTCGGTCTGGATGCCAGACCGGAGGGTCCCTGCCTGTAGGGCCGAGAATGGTTGACAGGCGCGAACCTTGCGATAGGATTTTCGGGTCTCGCTTGGGGTCGATCTTGGGCGTTTGGCACAACTCGCGCGGCACGCGTGGGGAGCGGCTAGGCACCTGGTGTGGACGCATGGGGCGAGTTGGAGTGAGGGCGCGTAGCTCAGTTGGTTAGAGCGCGTCGCTGATAACGACGAGGTCCCAGATTCGAGTTCTGGCGCGCCCACTTCTGGAAGGTTGAATGATGCGGTAGGTGATTGTCGTTTCCGGCGATGTCCTACATACTTCATCATCCTTCGACCCGGGGGTGTAGCTCAGTTGGGAGAGCACTTGCTTTGCACGCAAGGGGTCATCGGTTCAAGTCCGTTCACCTCCACTGATCGAATCGCCGTGGCAGCAACCGCTGGCCGGCGATTGGTTCGACAGCCAGCCATATCGCGAGCTGGATTGGCAACGTCTTTCGAGTAACTTTCTCGATTTGCCGTTGACCGCCTGCCAGCAGACGCGTAAAGTACTGGGCTCCCTTCGCGGGAGGGCTTCCGGCAGGAAGCCATTGATCTTTGACAATTTGGTTGATTGGTAGTTGGCATCTTAAGTGCAATTGGAGTCGGCTTCGGGAACAACGTTCTCGGAGGAGACGATGGTTGCACAACACGACGCTGGAGTCGGCAAGACAACGTCAAGTTGTCTTGTTGATACCGATATGAATGCGAGCACTAAGCGTCTTTGGCAATCACACGCGACGAGCGGCGGGAACTTTTGAGAACAATGTTTTCGGAAGGCAACTGTTGCGGCGAGTGTGCGGTATGGCAAAGACGGGCGAAGCCAGGTTGATCAGCCTGGCAATCCCCGAAACTTCGACGGATGCAAGTGTTGAGATTCTGCTGGACGTGATGCGGTGGACGACAAGTTTACTGAATTCCGAAAGGTGGTTTTGAAAACGACGAAGCTGAGAGTTCGAAATTTCGGTGGTCAAGTTACTAAGGGCGCATGGGGGATGTCTTGGCATTAGAAGGCGATGAAGGGCGTGGAAGTCTGCGAAAAGCTTGGGGGAGCTGACAAACGAGTGTTAATCCCGAGATTCCCGAATTAGCTCATGTTGAATCCATAGGCATGAGTGGCTAACCCAGGGAACTGAAACATCTAAGTACCTGGAGGAATAGAAAGAAAAATCGATTCCGTAAGTAGCGGCGAGCGAAAGCGGAACAGCCCAAACCGCGAGGGTTTCCCGAGCGGGGTTGTAGGGTCTTTCACATGGGAGTTACAAAATTCTGGCTAGAGGAAGTGTCCTGGATACGGCACGCCACAGAGGGTGACAGCCCCGTACTCGAAAGCTTTGAATCTCCCGAAGGATACCTGAGTAGGTCGGAGCACGTGAAACTCCGACTGAATCTACGGAGACCATTCCGTAAGGCTAAATACTCTCTAATGACCGATAGCGAACTAAGTAGAGCGATCGAAAGGTGAGAAGAACCCCGGCTAGGGGAGGACACTGAACCTGAAACCATGTGCCTACAAGCGGTCGGAGCACGATTTAACGTGTGACGGCGTGCCTTTAGCAAAATGATCCGGCGAGTTACCGTTTATGGCGGGTTAAGCCTCTCAGGGGCGTAGCCATAGGGAAACCGAGTCTTAATAGGGCGAATTTGTCATGGGCGGTAGACGCGAAACCTGGTGATCTACCCATGGGCAGGTTGAAGCGTGGGTTAAACTGCGTGGAGGACCGAACCCACTTAGGTTGAAAACTGAGGGGATGACCTGTGGGGAGGAGTGAAAGTCTAATCAAACCAGGAGATAGCTCGTTCTCTCCGAAATATATTGAGGTATAGCCTCGAGCAACTATTCATTGGGGGTAGAG
>JANQOL010000558.1 GCA_028289675.1 Pirellulaceae bacterium | reverse complement strand
CCCCGGTGGTCGTGGTTGGCAACCAGTTGGTGGCTACCAAGCAACTGGGCCCGTTGGGTGAGTATCGTATGCGGCTGACTGCCGGCCCGGGCGTACTTTCGGGCCGTTGGTCCACCGGTAGCGGCCCGTCGAGTGGTGGACATGCCGGTTCCATTTACTTGCAGCGGCGGCGTTAGCGGTGCTCGACTTCTGCCCTCAGTCAGTCACCAAGAGCGGCATTCTTTGGGGGCTGCTCTGGCTGTCGTTTGGCACGGTGGCCATCTCCCAGGACGATGTGCATACGGACATACCCCAGGTGTTTCGACACCTGGAGGCAGCGTACGAATATTGCGATCGAGAACGAGTGGCACGGGTCCCCATTCGCGTCGAAGCTGTAGTGAACCTGTGGTACGCCGCCGACCAACTGCTGTTTGTGGTGACCGATGGTACGCCAATCTTCGTCAAGTTGCCTGCCGCCACGTACGAGGCGGGTCTAGAAATGTCGCCAGGCACACGCATCACCATTGACGGAACATGCGATCGAGATCAGCAAGTTATTCACGCTGATGCACTGGAGATTGTCGGTCACGGCCCGGCTAAGAAACCAATTCCAGTTGACCTGAGTGCGCTCTCGATGGGAGACATGTGGTCACGACGTGTGCTGGTGCGGGGCACCGTGGAATGCGCTGTTTTTCAAAATGACAGCAGCTACCTGAATCTTCGAACGGGCTCGACCGGTTTTCACGCCCATCTGTTAGGTCATTGGGACAAGCAGACGGTGAGCGAGTTGGTCGGTGCTGAAGTCGAATTAGTCGGGGTGTTGGACTATCTCATGGACGAGTTTCTGCGGCCGATCGCTTTCAACTGCCGCATCCAGACCGGCGAGTCGCCACAAGTACTTCGAGCGGCTCCATCGCATCCAAAGTTGGTCGACTACCCGCGTTTGTCCGAGCTGGCGTCGTCATCGACGGACTTACCGAACGTCAAAATCTCCGCTCAAGTTTCCTTCTTGACCAACAATTTTGTGTTGGTGGAGGACCGTGGTGGTGCGTTGCCGCTGGACGCCAGTGTCGCGTCCCAGTTGGAACGGAACGAGATGGTGGAAGTGACTGGTCGCCTGACTGTACCATCGACGGGGCATCCCATCCTGGTTCCCAGATTTATAGATCGCGGCATTGAGGCCCGACGCCTGGCACCCATGCGTGTCGGTGCCCAGCAAGTCGACGTGTCACGTCTGCCGCTACGCCGCTACGCCGTCACTGGCCAAATAGAAAGCTATGCTTCGCACGGCAACGTGCGCGATCTGCAGCTGGTGGATGGAGAAACCCGCTTTAGCGCGCGCTTCGAATGCTCCGACGAAAGCTTTGAAGCCCTGGCTCTCGTCGATGCTAAGACGGTGCAGGTCAGTGGCATATTGCGCGCGGCCGAGCATCCATTAAACCGCTTTCACATGCTGGCCAGCACGCACGAAGACCTGCTCGTTCAACAACGATGGGCCAGAATTGACGCCCAGCGGTTGCTGTTGATTGGGCTGAGCTTACTGGCACTGTTGCTGGTGGCCCTGCTATGGGTGGTGGCTCTGCGGATTCAAGTTGGTCGCAAGACGCGAAAACTGCGGCAATTGACGGCCCGCCTGAATTCGACTCAAGAAGCGATCAAGGAGGGTTTGGTCATCGTGGACCTCTACGGCAACTTGATGAGCACTACCCATCGCGTGAACGAGATTCTGCAAATCGATCCGGCAACACACTCACTGCAGTTCAAAAAGCAGCTGGCCGACTGTGTGGATCGACCTCAGGGCTTCCTGAAGTTCTGGGAGCGAGCGACGGCGACTTTAGAGTCCGCAGCTAGTGGCGAGTTTCGCCTACGGGATTCCGCGCGATATGTGACGATCTACACGGCGCCGGTTCGTGATGCTTCCGATCGAGTCATTGCTCGGCTGTGGTCATTGGACGATGTGACCGAACGCAAAGCCCTGGAGTCGTCGCTCGTCCAATCGCAAAAGATGGACGCCATTGGACGATTGGCGGGCGGAATTGCCCATGATTTCAACAACTTGCTGATGGCGATTTCCGGCAATCTCGAGTTGGCCAGGCTGAATGGGCAGGAAGGCGACCATCAGAACGCCTTGGATGCCGCCGAAAAGGCTACGGATCAGGCGGCGCGGCTTGTGCGAAATTTGCTCGGATTCTCTCGCCAATCGGAATTGGAGCTGACGGTTGCCAATCCCACCGACTTGATTCGTGATTTACACTCGCTCGTAAGCCGCACGCTGGCGCCGGCCATCAAGTTCGAATTGGATTTGGCACCGGATCTGTGGAACGTCAAGATCGACGAGACTCGATTTCAGCAGGTGCTATTGAACTTGCTGCTGAATGCCCGGGACGCGCTCGTCGACGGCGGCGGATGGATACGTATCCAAACTCAGAACCAACAGCTGGCAGGTGGGGACTTCGTACGGATCACCATCTCCGACAATGGTTCGGGCATGTCGGACCAGGTACGCGAGCGGATCTTTGAGCCGTTCTTCACGACCAAACCGCTCGGTGAAGGCACAGGACTGGGACTTGCAATGTCTTACGGTATCGTTCATCAGCACCAGGGAACCATCGAATGTACCAGCCGGCCGGACGAAGGCGCGTGCTTCGAGATCAGTTTGCCACGGTGTAATGAGTCGCCTGCAGAACAGGCGGAGGATGACACCAATGACGAGGGCATTGAAGGCACGCGATTTTCTACCGCGGCTCCGCGGGTACTGTTGGGTGAACACTCGCAATTGGTACGTGAGTCCAACGCCACGATGTTGGAAGCCGCTGGGTGCGATGTCACCGCGGTCAGCAATGGTGGCGAATTGCTGAGTGTTTACGGACAGGACGCCGACTATGATCTGGCCATCGTTGATCTAAACATGCCTGTCGTGTCCGGTCGCGAGACGTTTCGATCGCTGCGTGCGTTGGCTCCTCAAATGCCGATTATCGTGTGCAGCGGACACGCGCTGGATGTGGACGAGTTTCGGCGGGCTACAGGGGAAGCGCCGGCCGCCTTCTTGCAAAAGCCATTCCGCAAGAGTCGCTTATTGGCAACGATGCTGCAGGTCCTGCAACCCAACGTTTAGCGCATGCCGCATGGACGATCGGGTCTGGTCATGAGTCACCGGTTACGGTGAGTTCACAGAGTGTTCTACGACTGTGCAATCCGGCAGGGCCGAGAGAAACGAGCGACCATAGAATTTGGTTTTGATGCGCGAGTCCAAGACCACCACCATACCGCTGTCGTGGGCAGTGCGGATGAGGCGGCCAAAACCTTGACGCAGCTTGATGACCGCTTCGGGAATCTGATAATCCCGAAACGGATTACCTCCGGCCTGACGGATGGCGTCCAGTCGGGCTTCCAGCAACGGATGATCGGGGACGCTAAAGGGCAGTTTGGTAATGATGACATTGCCCAGCGCGTCTCCTGGCACGTCCACGCCTTGCCAAAAGCTATCCGTGCCGAATAAAGCTCCGCGAGGATTCTGTTTGAACTGTTCCAACAGTTGTCCGCGCGGTGTGCCATCCGCTTGGCTGTACAGCGTCCATTGTTTTTCTGCAAACCAAGACTGCATCTGTTGCGCTACCGAACGCAGTAGGCTGTAACTGGTGAATAGGACAAAGGCGTGTCCTTGCGACTGCGTGAGGTAGCGCGCGATCATTCGCGGCAACGCTGCTTCATATTCGGAGCGTTGCGCCGACGGATCCGGCATGTCGTTCAACAGCACCAATTGGACTTGCCGCTGATAGTCGAATGGGCTGCCGAGTTTGGCAGTGAGGCTGCCACTGGCACCAACGCGCGCTTGATAGAATTCGAAGCCTCCGTCGCGGCCCGTCGAAACGGTGGCGCTTGTCATGATCACACTGGGCACCTCTTGAAACAACAACTCCCGCATGCGGCCGGAAACGTCGATGGGGGCGGCGTGCAACTCCATTCGAATGTCGCCTCGCCGCGAAAAAGCCCGTTCCAACCAGTAAACAGACTGCTCGTCCATCTGGCCCAGCCAAGCTTTGAGGTCATTGGCTAGGGCTTCCAGGCGCTGAGCGGCGGACATCAGGTCTTGACGTTTAGAGACATCGTCAGACTGGTCGGCAAGGCGCGAAAGGTGGGCTGACAACTCGCCGAGTTGGTCGCTTAACAAATTGGGAACCACATGCCGCTGGCGGACACGCCGCGTGTTCGTCGATTGTTGACCCATCCACTGGTCCAAGTCGAATACCAATTGATCGATCAGCGTATGGGCGCGGGACACGGTTTCGATCAATCGTTTGAGTCCCAACGCGTCGAAAAGGCCCCGCCCCGTTCCCGGATTGTAGAGTTTGTTCAGAGTGTACCGCACTTGTCCGTTGGTAAGTTTGATACCCAGGTGGGAGCTGGCTACCGATTCGATCGTGTGGCATTCATCCAGTACCGCCGCGTCGTAGTTGGGAAGCACTCCGAAACCCAGCTCGCGGCGTATCGCCAAGTCGGTAAAGAACAGCGAGTGATTGACCACCAAGATCTGTGCGCCTTGAACTCGACGACGCGCCTTGTAGTAGAAGCACTGGTTGTGCGTGGTGCACTTCCGGCCTAGACAATTGCTGGTATCGCTAGCTACCTCGTCCCAC
Organism: Pirellulaceae bacterium; assembly: GCA_028289675.1. Taxonomy (GTDB): domain Bacteria; phylum Planctomycetota; class Planctomycetia; order Pirellulales; family Pirellulaceae; genus Aureliella. The sequence continues at coordinate 2,967 of JANQOL010000558.1, read as the reverse complement.
AAATTGGCAGCCGGGCGAAAGGGTAGCGAACTGAGCGAGCCATCTCCGGTCTGCTTGAGCCAGGTCCTCAATTGCTCCAACTGAGTGAATTCCGCATCATTCAACAGGCTGGCGGCGCGACTGCGTGCCAGATCGAAGCGCCGCAAGCTGAGGTAGTTGCTGCGTCCTTTGACCAACACTGAGGAAAACTCGCGCGGAATCACACTGTTCAGCAGCGGCAAATCTTTGTTGATAAGCTGCTCTTGCAGGCTGATGGTGTGAGTGCTGATTACTACTCGGCGACTAGATTCTTCCTCATCGTTGGTTTGTGGCCGCGGATCGGCGTGCTGGTCTCGTGTGGCAAACAGGATCGCGGGCACCAAGTATGCGAAACTCTTGCCTACACCAGTTCCCGCTTCGGCAACCAAGTGCCTGCTGTCCCGCAGCGCGCGAGCAACCGTATGCGCCAGTTCTAGCTGCTGGGGACGGGTTTCGTAGTTGGGAAGCCGTTTGGCGATGCTGCCGTCAGGCCCGAGTATTCCGTCAACGTCCAGTGACAAATTGCGTTCCCTCGCGGTCGAGTCGCACACAGTTTTGTGCGAGTCGCATGGATGTTGCCTAGCAGGTGCCTAGACGCGCTGTACCAGTTGCCCACTGACGCGGCGGACCAGCCGCCGCATCTCCAAGACACTCAAGGTACTCAGTACACGCGGTACGGGTAACCCACTGGAAACGACAACTTCATTGATGTCCGTCGGCTGGACGTCAATGGACTGTAATACCGCGGTTTCCTGGTCGTTCAATTGCAATTCGGCGGCGTGCCTCACCGTTTGTTCGGATGACAGGTGGACACCTTCGACCAAGGGTCCCAGCGCTTCTAGCACGTCTTCGGGATCCTGCAGCAAGACTGCGCCATCACGGATCAAGCGGTGGCAACCCCGAGAATTTGGTGCCGAGATGAGGCCCGGGACGGCAAACACCTCCCGCCCCTGCTCACCGGCTAAGCGGGCGGTAATCAGTGCTCCGGACTGCTCGGCCGCCTCGACGACAATGGTTCCCAACGTCAGTCCGCTGATCAGTCGATTGCGTTGCGGAAACATTCCCTTCTTGGGCTTGGTTCCTGGGGGCATCTCGCTGACAAGTGCTCCCTGCTGGGCGATGCGTTGCCCTAGATCTTTGTGTTGCGGCGGATAGACTTCAGCGACTCCGCTGCTGAGCACGGCGATGGTCCGGCCGCCAGCCTCTAGAGCTCCATGATGTGCCGCGGCATCAATGCCGCGTGCGAGACCACTAACCACAGTCAGACCGGCTCGTGATAAGCTGCGAGCAAATCGCTCAGCCTGACTTCGCCCATATTGCGAAGCGCCACGCGTGCCCACGATAGCGATGCCTAACGAGTCCGATGGACGCAGTTGCCCGCGCACGAAGAGCACGCTCGGCGGGTCGGGAATCTCGGTCAGCAACCTCGGGAATTCATCGGCGGTGGGAACCAGGATCTGGATCTCTTGCCGGCGGCAGGACTCGATGACTTGTCCAGCCAACTCGCGAAACTCGTGAGACACAATGCGCCGGGCTAAGGCCACACCCACACCTTCCACCTCGCTTAATTCCTGTGGGCTGGCGGCTAGCACCTGATCAGGCGAAGCGAATCGATTCAGGAGACGATGTAGCAGTTGTGGTCCCACGCCTGTTGTCAGGACCACGGCCAAGTAATCTTGCAAGTCCTCTGGAGTCATTGAACACCTATTTGCGCTGAGAGGTTATTCTCCAGACGTTCCTATGCAGATCAGGTACTCTTGCCGGTTGGGCTTGCGTCCTTTGGCATAGCGCCACAGCAGTCGATTGTCGGCCACCGCTGGGCTGGCAAATATTTCTTGGCCCAGCCGATTCTCACATACCAAATCGAAGCGCTGGCTATTTGGACGAAATACAAACACCGATCCGTTTTCGTTAGCCCAGTAGATGAGGCCGCCGGCGAGCACCGGAGAAGAACTGACGGGCCCGGCCAGGCGTTCACGCCACATTTCTCGACCGTCGTCGGCCTGCCAGCAGTACATAACGCCCTTGTCTGTCAACGCATAGACAAATCCGTCGACAATGATCATCGACTGTTCGTAGCATTTCTGGTTGTTCTTCCAAGCGATGCGGCGGCTGCCATCTGCGGCTACCGCGATTGTTTCCGCCTTGGGATAGCCGCCACTGGCGAACACCAGTTGATCATTCCAAATCATCGTTCCGCAAGTTGCGGCGGTCGTGCCAGGGACACTCCACAGCAGTTGTCCGGACTGTGGGTTGTAGGCGCACACTTGTTGCGACCCGCTAAGCAGCAGCTGGTCTCGCCCGGCGACCTTGGCCACGACCGGAGACGAGAAGGTAATGTTTTGGGGCCTCGGAGTCCGCCACAATTCTCGACCCTGTTTCCTGTCGAGCGCGGTTAGCCAGCTGCGGCCATCGTACTCGCCACTGACAATCACGGACGAGCCGACCAACAGGGGCGACGCCGCATAGCCGTACTTGTACATCTGAGGATTGTAGGGTCCGACGGCTTTCTCCCAGGCCACGTTGCCGTTCAGATCGATGGCAGTCAGCACGATCTTCCGATGGTGAAAAAAAAGTGACATACAGCAGCCGTCCGTCGCTGGCCAATGTCGTGCTGGCTTCTGTGTTCTTGCGGTGGTTCTCTTCGGGAAACCCTCCCTGATTGATAACCCGATTCCATAGCGGCTTACCAGAAGCGACATCGAACGCCAGCACTGACTGTGTTTGGCGATTGTCATCAGCGGTAGCCAGAAAAACCTTGCCCTGGACGACGATGGGAGAACTGTGGCCACGTCCCGGAATCGTCTGTTTCCAAACGACGTTTTCCGATTCACCAAAGCGGGCGGGTACCCCGGCGTTGGTGGCAATCCCATTGCGCGAAGGTCCTCGCCACCAAGGCCAGTCAAGCGCAGCGTCCAGTTCGGGGAATCCGTCGATAGGTTGAGCGGA
>JANQOL010000557.1 GCA_028289675.1 Pirellulaceae bacterium | reverse complement strand
ATGGCGGCTCGCTCGAACCGATCTTGCGGACCGCCGACTTGGCGCCACGGGTACTCACTATAAATGCGCACTTCCATGCCAGAATCGTCGGCAGTGATGCGTTGGCCGGCATCAATCATGAACGTAAACGGCAACGGCAACGAATGAGGTTTAGTGGCGTATTGGTGAGTGACTTCTATTTGCTTCCAATCCAACCTGCCCACTACTTCTTCGCTGTAATACTCGTTGATCTTTTCGAGCATGTCGGCTTCCATGCGGGCACTCTCCAATGCCGTCTGTTCCACAAAATAGGTGGACAGCCGAGTTAGATACGTGAAACCAACCATGGAGCCCAATGGCACGGCGATGAGCAAGCTGGCGGCGACAGGGTAGCGGCGGCCCCACTGCCACAACCGAAGCGCAACTCCGCGGCGACGCGCTTTGATGGGTTCACCTTGTACGTGACGCCGTAGATCGTCCGCCAGGTCGGCAGCGGTTGCGTAGCGTTCGGCTGGAGACTTGGCGAGGGCCTTCAGGCAAATTGTCTCCAAATCGCGTGGCAGACTGCTGTTCAATTGGCGCAGCGACTTGGGTTCGTCTTCGAGGATTTGCAGCAACAGCATTCGGCCTTTGCCCTGGAACGGCCGCTCACCGCAGAGTAACTCGTACAGCATGACACCTAGGCTGAAGATATCGCTGCGAGCGTCAACTCGATGGGATTGCCCTTGGGCCTGTTCGGGCGACATGTAAGCTGGCGTGCCCATGACACGTCCTTCCGATGTCATGGTTTCTCCGAACTCACGTTTGGCCAGTCCAAAATCCATGAGGTGTGGTTGGCCTCTCCCGTCGATCAAGATGTTCGACGGCTTAACGTCACGATGCACCACACCGTGCTGGTGTGCATAGTGCAGTGCCTGAGCAATATCCGCCGTCCATTGGATCGCTTGGGTCACTGTGCATCCTTGATCGGCTAGCACAGACTCCAACGACTGACCATCCACGTATTCGGTGACCAAATAGCAGATCTCATCTTCGGTACGAACGGAATCGTAGATGGCCACAATGCCGGGATGCTTCAGCTGGGCGACGCTGCGAGCTTCGCGCAGGAATCGTTCGATTTCCTCATCGCTGGCGAAGCTACCCGCTCGTTGTAGTTTGAGGGCCACCACGCGGTCTAATTCGGTATCGCGAGCCCGGAACACGTGTCCAAATGCCCCGACACCCAATTCGGCTTGCAATTCAAAGCGGCCCAGTCGACAGTTCCCGCTGGCCAATTTACGGGCTAACTGGCTACCTGGATCGAGTGCCATCGATTGAGCGCCCTCGTCGGCCGTCGACCACTCCAATCGGCTGGCACGCTGAATCCAAGCTTCGGGTGGATCGGAGGACCGCTGCGGTTCGTCTCCCAGCTGGGTCAGCGAACGTACGAGTTCATCCTGATGCTGGTCGGCTTCTTGAAGGTGCCGAGAACACTCTGCACAGCTGTCGACATGACCCGCCAGCCATTCCAACTGTGTGGTTGAAAGATCTCCAATGGCGAAAGCTCGTAGTTGTTCCGGCGAGGGACAGGCGGAGTTCATAAGTCACTTCCGGCAGGGTGACGCGTGATGCAGCAAGCAAGAGTGGTCAAGCTTCCGTTCGACGCCGTGTTCATACTGCGAATGCCGTCTAGTGGTGGATCCAACCTCGCACCCGCAAATCGACGTTTCCTAACGACGCCGCTCCGTTACGACACCGGCCTATTTCGACACCGGCCTA
>JANQOL010000547.1 GCA_028289675.1 Pirellulaceae bacterium | reverse complement strand
TGTCCAAAACGGTGGACATTTTGATCCAGGACGACCAGGTACTGGAACACGAGGAGCAATTCCAACTACGGTTGGTCGCGCCCGACAATGTGCTGTTCGCCAACGACACCGCGTCTGCGGCCATCACTAACGACACGGATGACATCTCGTTCACGATGACCGCTCCGTCGGCCGAAGAGGGGCGGGGACTGCACTTTGAAGTTACCTTGACGGGTGAAATTCAGGATGGCATCTGGCTGGGCTGGGACGTCGTCGACGGTACCACGAATGCCCTGGACTTCGAGCCCGTAGACTCGCCCTTCAATGATTTCCAAGGTGCGATGTTCTTCGAGGGCCTGGACGGCGAGACGCAGTCGTTTGTCTTGTTCACTCAAGAAGATCTGGATGTCGAGGCCAATGAGACATTTTCGATCACGCTGGACCAGCTGAATCAGTTAGATGTATCCAGCAATGTCTCGCTGCCGGGTAGCACGAGCGCGACGATCATCAATGATGACGTAGCCAGTCCGCCAGCGGCCAGTGTCGTGATCGAGAGCTATTCGAGTTTCGAGTACGTCACAGCGCAGCAGTTCCGCGTCAGTTTGGAGGGCAGTTTAGCTCAGCCCATTGTGGTTCGCGTCGAGACCGCGGCCTTGAATGCGGCGACTCCTGAAAACTTTCAGTCCGTCACCGCCGACCTGAATTTCAGTGGCGTTGCGGGACAATCGTACATCGTCACGGTGCCCGTCAGCGACGATGCCGATCCCAATCAATCGAGATACTACGAATTGTCTGCCACGGTGATCGACGATGGCGGCGGACAGGCCGTTGGTACGGCTACGGTTGGCCGTGGAGAGATTCGAAACGACGATTCGCAATGGATCAACGACGCGGATCCCGTTCACGCTTGTTCCGCCGACGATGGGCCAGGGGAATTGGGTGGCATCCCTGATGGATCCGAATCGACGGGTACCGGGATGGAATGGCCGCCGGAATGGGTGTCGCTTCAGCTGCGCCGCCAAAGCTCGGATTTTTGGGGCAGTCCCTACGAGTCGTTTTATGGCTATTTGGACGCCGATGATTATCCGACCTTGTTCGGGGATCGATACTTTTCAGGCGATGCGATCAGTGCGGTGATCGACGAGCTGGATGGCGATGACGGTGAGCCGCCGCCAGACGACGGCGGATCCGGTGGTGGTGGCTCCGGCGGCGGCGACCCCGGCGGTCATTACGATTGCGAAGATCCGGAAGAAACGACCGTTCCCAATCTCTTGCAAAGTACGATTGAGAGCGAATGGGTGGTGCCTCACACCCAGTCGGTAACCTTCAATCCGTTCGCCGCCCACAACTACCGATTGGGCGACCAGATAGGAGTAACTGTCGAAGATGGTAGCGGCGGTTATGTGGCCGTTGGCGGGCAACGGCAACTGGACTTCGGCACCGTCACTGTCAACTCGGACTCGACGCTCACCTATACACCGGATGCCGACATCGACTCCGAAGATTGGTCGCTGGAACTAGACGCCGACGGCAACATCATCCGCTTTGCCGGGCGTGAGACGTTCGCCGCGCATATCGTCCCGACAGGTTTGATGGGTGGAACCGGAGGCGGGTGGCAACCTGGCGGATTGGCCGACAAGAAATTGGCGACGACCCAGGTCGAGTTCACGGTGGCCGACAATTTGCCCAAGCTACGCGGTCACAGCCAGCGCAACGTGGACGCCAATGGATCGCTGCATTTGCCGGGTAGTATCTTCCTGGATTCTCAAGAAGATATTAGCAACGAAGTGAGTCTGCGAATCGATCTGCGAGACATCTTGGCTGACGAGGGCGATGATCTGCAGAATCTGAGGATCGTCGATGTGTTTTACGGAGACGAGGGGCTGGATTCATCGACGGACACGGTCTCGGATCCCCATCCCAACGATATTCGCTTGAACGCCGGGGAGCTTACGCTGGGTTCGGTGGTGAATACTCGAGAGTTGGTTGTTACCCGCGTGGATGACTACACGCTCGATCTTCACAACCAGGTTCGGCAATCGGACATCCAAAGCACCCAGGGCACTTGGCAAAGCCTGTTGGCTGCGGCAGATTTCCGAATCGTGGTGACGGATGGAAATCAGGTGGAACAAGTCAAGGAAGATGCCACGCAGTCTCCGTGGACAGAATGGGTCGACTACGAATGGCCACTGGATTTCAAGATCCGCTTGAACAATTCCTTTAGTACCAATGACGTTTGGCGCACTACGGCGGGTGTTCCCGAAGTCGAATTGCGGGATTGGGTGGTGCAGACGGCTGCCTTGGGCAGTCAGCCACCCGCGGTCAGTTTGTCGGACTATCGCATTGAAACATTTACGTCGGCCGATCTTCGCGGCGAGCATCAGCAAGCTATTGGCGACGTGAACGTCGATGTGTTTACCGGAGACGTTCAAGTCACCCACCCGATGATTTTGGATCTCGCCGGCGGCACGGCGGAGCTGGCGCTGCCTGGTTTGATTTACGACTCGAGCACCGTGCATGCTACGTCTTCGGCAAAGCCAGTGATCTATGCCACGGTCGAGCCGCTGGCGGGTGCCGCGGACGTGGATTCCGTTTCGGCCACGTTGCACTGGTACAACCAACTGGACCAGAATCCAGTTACTTCTTCGGCGACCGTGTCGTTGTCCGCGGCCTCAGAGGGAGGCGTGATTGCCGTTCAGCCGTCGACGTTGCCGGACAAGCCCGGTTTGTACGGTTGGAAACTGGAGTTGACCCTCGACATCTCCGGTCAGACAGACGATCTGGAGCTGAGCGCAGCCGGTGAATTCCCGGTCATGATGAGCGACATCGGCTCCGCCGCTCCAGGCATCCAGGAGTTCGCCAATCCGTTTGGTGCGGGCTGGACGCTGGCAGGCATGCCAAGCTTCTACATGGACGATCGCCAGACCTTGGATTCTGAAGACGATCGCATCCTGGTGCACTTCCCTGGGCAGCCGACGAAGATCTTTGACGCAGGTCCGCTGACCGTAAATGGTTCCAGTTACTCGGGCAAGCTATCCAGTTTGGAACGCGGCGCCAGCACGTTCGGAGTGGATGCGGCGAGCTTCACGCCAGATGCGGACGAATTTGGAACGCTGGAGGCCAACGGTGACGTGCTGACTTACACGGCCGCGGACGGTATGCAATACCACGCCATCAAGACGACCATGCATAGTCAGGATCTCTATCTGCTGGATCGCATCGAGCAGGCTGGGGTGGACTTTGATCCGCAGGGAGCAGGCGGCGGCCGCCGCGGATTGTCGTTCACTTGGAATACGGATCCCGCCCTACCGCATCCCAAACTGATGTCGGCTACGGCCAGCGACGGCAGTGTGACCAGTTTTGTGTACGGCACTGATCACTACATCGACAAGATACAAGTTGGCACGCGCGAATACGACTTTACGCTGACCGACGTCAACGACGGTCAAGGAGCGTTGCTCCGAAAACGTCTGCACAAGATTGAAGAGCACAATGCCATAGCGGCCGGCAGCACGTTGCCCGCGGTCAACGCGATTCGCGAGTTTAGCTATGCCAACGAGACGCTGACAGCTGTGAAATGGCTGGAGGGTTCGACCACCAAGTCCAGCACGACTTGGACGTTTGATCCGGCCACGCAGTTGGTTCAAGACGTCACGGTGGGTAATCAGCTGGCCGCCGTAGAGATTCTGCCAGCCGGTCGATTTGGACGTTCCGGTCAGCCCGGCGAGCTCGGTAATTTCGGCGCCGAGATCAAGCAGACGGCCAGCGATCTGCAGCGCTACGAGAACGGCAGCGGCACGTCCACGGCCGGTGAGTCGAAGACGGTCTATCAATTCAACGCGCTGGCGCAGCTGGAGCAGCAGCGTTCGCTGAGCAATGGTCAGGAGGTTGGTCAGACGAGTTGGACCTACAACACGCTGGGCGACGTTGATACGGAGCAAGAACAATTGCCAGGTGGCCCGGTCCGATTCGCGACCTACGTCTACGACTATCAAGTGAAGCCCACCTACGCTTCCGCTAGTGAAGATTTGCCAGGCGAACAGGACGATACGCCGAAGTATGATCCGGAAGACTTTCGCGGCAATATCGTGCGTTTGATCTCCACAGCGGGTCATACGTTGTACGAGTACGAAACCGACAACGAGACGGGTGGACGCTTGGGCGCTTTGGTGCGTCAAGTTGAAAACGCTCAGATCGATAGCGACGGGCGATTACCGCGGGGAGGTCCTCAGCAAGAAATCATTATCACTTACGGTTTTGCTAATCCGGACCAGCAAGGAGTCGGGCGCACCGATCGGTTACCAACGCGCATCGAGATCCAACGGGTTGATGCCGACAACTGGGTCGAAACCTTCCAGTACGATGCTCAGGGAAGGGTTAGTCAGCATGTCAACGCGGACCAACTGACAACCAACTATACAGTGTTCAACAACCAAGGACTGCCGACAGATGCAAGCGTGGTGGATGCAGTCTCCAACCAGTCCTACGTTGATGACTACACGTACGACGGCCTGGGATTTCCTGAAACCAAGGTGCGGTCGGTCACGGTCGGTGGCTCCACTACGACCATTGCAACGCATGCTTGGATTTACGACATGCGAGGGTTCTTGCGAGAGCAAACGCTGAAGAATCCTGCTGGTGACCTGCTGTCCAAGCATCAATTCAACTACACCGTCGATGGTCACTTGGCAGCCAGTATTGATGGCCTAGGCACCGTCACCGAGCATGTTTATGACACCAGCGGCCAACGCACACAGACGACTGTGGCCGCAACGAACGAGTATGCCAATCACTTCTTGGGCCAGGACGATTCTTCAAGCAACAAAGCGAGCATCAAACAAGAGCGGACGTACACGTACTATGCCGACGGCCGCTTGAAACAAGTGGTGGATGCGGTCAATAACGACGTGCTGGTCGAACACTATTACGAACCCGGGGCCGCGCTGACAACCGCTACAGGAACCACCTATCGCGGCCTGCGCAGCTGGGTGGTGACGCCTGGAGTGGCCGGGCAGCTGGACGCGGCTGGTTTGCCGACCACCAACGAGAAAGACGTGGTGGTGACCGAGACCGATGGTGTGGGCAGAATCCACCGCCGTGAAAATCTGCTGCAAGGTGGCCTACAGACGTACACCTACGCCGATCCGCGGGTGGACTTGCCGACGCAAGTTGTTTCGCGCCAGATCAACCAAAGTGGTTCGTTGGTGACTACGACGGGTTACGACAATCGCGGTCAGGTGTTGGTCGAGAAGGTGGGCGAATTAGCGGCCCAGCAATTCGCCTACGATGAGCTGGGATATGTCAAGCAGCAGGCGACGCTGAGCGCCTTGGGAGCCAGTACCAACTTCATCACGGATCCCAGTGGTCGAGTACTGCGGTCTACGGAAACGGTGCGCTACGATGTTCAAGCTAAAC
>JANQOL010000540.1 GCA_028289675.1 Pirellulaceae bacterium | reverse complement strand
ATTCGGTGCTTCCACCAAACGCCGCGCCGTATTTCCAGTCCCATTGCATTCAAACGCCAGCGGGTATGACGATAGACGGCCGCCGGCCACCGGTGACTGACCACCGCCAAGCCGACCACTAGGACGAACCACGCGCCCAACAGCAAGATCCGCATGGGCCAGGTTGTGATGAAGAACAAGAGCGGTGAAGAGATCGAAATCAAAAAAACACCCAGGATGAAGCCGCCCACATATCCGGTGCGGCGTTCAAAACGCACCAATTGCTCAGCGAGTGGCAAGAAGGCGGATTCATCTTCCACATCCGTTCCCGACTCGAATCGCGATTCGGCAGCTATGTTCACTGCTTCCGTCGCGGATGGCTCGGAGGTGTCCGGCGACAATTGCGGTTGCGCGGGCCTTGGAACATCGGGTGGCCGGAAGCTCAAAACAAGTGTCCTTTGATTGTTGAGATGAATCAGAGAGAATGTTGCGGAGGAGAGGCACTGAAGCGTGAGTCGCCCTGGACGCCTTGCGGCCGATCGAGCTTGGGCACGATCGCGCTTACCAGCGATCAAGGCACTCCGCTACATTTTCTTGGCCGCTTTCACAGTGTGGTGTGGGCGCGGCTGCCCCAGATTTTACTCCAACCCACTCCATATGTGACTAGTTGGCAGCACACTCGCGGAAGTCCGATACGGGCCGACGCGTATTCGAAGGAAAGGTTCCAATCTTGAGTGAGAGTCGAGAAAGTTATCGAGTTCAATTGCAGAAGGAGCAGTTGGTATTTAGCGCAGCGCACTTCATTACCTTTGCCGGGAATGTTTGCGAACGGCTCCATGGACACAACTACGGCGTGAAAGCCGAGGTGGTTGGTCCGTTGGACGAGAACCAATATGTGGTGGACTTTATAGCGTTTCGCGATTCGTTGGCGGCCATCGTAGGTCGACTAGATCACCACATGCTGCTACCGACCCAACATGCGGCCATTCGTGTCCAGGCTGCAGACGACGAGGTGGTGACGACTTTCGAAGACAAGCGGTGGGTGTTTCCGCGTGAGGACTGCGTACTGCTGCCGATTGTCAATACGACCGCGGAACGATTGGCCTGGTGGATTGCCACCGAACTGAGAGCGGCCATGCGGCCGACAGTGGGCGACCAATTGCAGACCTTGGAAGTTTCCGTGGACGAAAACCATGGACAATGGGGCTGTTGCCGGATCGATTGGTAGTCACCGAGCTTGCACTGGGCCGTTGACGATTTCACACCAGGGGCGGCAGAACTCGATAGCGGCACCAAACTGGCCTCTTAGCTGGCCAGCTAAGACCTCCGCAGCGGTGGGCTGTTGCCGGTTAGCACGTCTTGCGAACGCTCTGTATCGGGTCATACTGACCGCCCGGTGAACGACCCGTTCATTTTGAATGGTGATACACCGGGTTAGTCGTTCAGCGGAATGGTGAACCATTGGGCTGGTAAACCACTTAGTTGGCAGTTCGGCGGGTTGGTAAACAAACGCCAGCCCAAAAATGCAACACTAGAAAGGCTGCTCTGGCACATGACCGTCTCTCCCATGATGCGCCAGTATGAAGAGGCCAAAGCGGCTTGCGGAGACGCGCTGCTCCTGTTTCGGATGGGAGACTTCTACGAGTTGTTCCACGAGGACGCGAAGGTCTGCGCTCGCGTCCTGGGTTTGACACTGACCAGCCGTGACAAGGGTGAAAACCCGATCCCTATGGCCGGGTTTCCTTATCACCAGCTGGAAGGCTACTTGGCCAAGTTGATCCGCCAGGGACACCGTGTGGCTGTGTGCGATCAAGTGGAGGATCCGCGGCAGGCCAAGGGCATTGTCCGGCGTGAAGTGACGCGAATTGTGACCGCCGGCACGCTGACGGATGAAGCCCTGCTCGATCCGTTGCAGACGAACTTGCTGGTGGCGGTCTACAACCCGCAACCTGGCGCGGAGTCGTCACGCGATTCGATAGTGGGAATCGCCTGGAACGAACTGTCTACCGGTCGGTTCGAAGCGGGGCTGTTCCCCCGTGGTCGTGTGTTGGACGAACTCGCGCGTTTGGAGCCATCGGAAGTTCTCATTCGCGATGACGACGGTACGCTGGCCTCAGACCACCGAGAGGCATGGACCGTGACGCTACGGCCCAGTTGGCAGTTTGCCGTCGACGAATCCTCTCGGACGTTGTGCGAACATTTTGGCACCAAGAGTCTGGAAGGAATGGGATGGGAATTGCCGCGCGACGGCTCGGCAGTTGGCGCCGCGGGCGCCGTGCTGGCCTATTTGCAGGAGACGCAGAAGACCTCTCTTGCCCACGTACGGCAGGTGCTGCCGTTTCGCACGGGGCACACGGTGGAAATCGACGCGGCTACCCGCCGTAGTTTGGAACTGACGCACACCATGCGCGATCGCGAGCGGAGCGGTTCGCTGTTGGAGGTGCTGGATCAAACGTGTACATCCATGGGGGCTCGCCAGCTGGCAATGTGGCTCGCTTCGCCGTTGATGGATTTGCACGAAATCGACCTGCGTCACGGGGCGGTCGACGAGTTTCAGTCCCAGCAACGGTTGCGCGCCGGCGTTCGCCAAGCATTGCAAAACGTGTATGACTTGCAGCGTTTGCTGGGTCGCGTGGCAACCGGCAGAGCCAGTCCACGCGATTTGCGTCAAGTCGGCGTGACCTTAGCTCAGTTGCCCGAGCTGAAATCGTTGTTGCAGACCGCCAAGAGTCCGCGTGTCGGTGAGTTGGAATCCGAGTTGCAACCTTGTGACGAGTTGCGAGACACGTTGTTGGCCGCCTTGGCGGAGAACTGCCCATTGCATCTGCGCGACGGCGGGTTTGTCCGCGACGGTTTCGACGCTCGACTGGACGAATTGCGTAAGCTCGCTTCCGGCGGCAAACAATGGATCGCCCAGTACCAGGCACAGCAGATCGAACAAACCGGCATCACCAGCTTGAAAGTTGGGTTCACCAAAGTGTTCGGCTACTATCTGGAGGTCACCAATGCACATAAAGACAAAGTGCCCGCCCACTTTGTCCGCAAACAGACTCTCAAGAACGCCGAGCGTTATATCACGGACGAGCTCAAAGACTATGAATCCAAAGTGATCTCTGCTGACGAGCAGGCTCTGGCTCTGGAGCTGGAGATTTTTCAACGGCTACGCGAATTGGTGGCCAGCCAGCTGCATCGGCTGCAGCAAATCGCACAGGGACTGGCACAACTGGACGTGTTGGCGGGATTGGCAGAATTGGCCAAGCAGCGCGGCTACGTGCGGCCAACGATGACGCTGGACGGCGAACTGGAAATCGTCGAAGGCCGCCATCCGGTGCTGGACGCCGCGTTGGATCACGGCACGTTCGTCCCGAATGATTGTCACATCGGTGGCCAGCACGGTTCGGTGATGCTGATCACCGGGCCCAATATGGCGGGCAAGAGCACGTTTATTCGCCAAGTCGCGTTGATTACGTTGATGGCACAGCTAGGCAGCTTTGTGCCGGCTTCGCGGGCGACCTTGGCAGTCGCCGACCGAATCTTCGCACGCGTCGGCGCCAGTGATGAATTATCGCGGGGCCAAAGTACATTCATGGTGGAGATGGTCGAGACCGCTCGCATACTCAATACGGCCACAGCACGCAGTCTGGTAATTCTGGATGAGATCGGGCGCGGTACCAGTACCTACGATGGCCTCAGTTTGGCGTGGGCAATCGTAGAACACATGCACGATCATGTCGAAGCTCGCACTCTGTTTGCGACCCACTACCACGAGTTGACGCAGTTGGAAAAATCATTGCCCGGCGTGCGCAATTTCAATGTGGCAGTCAAGGAATGGGATGACAACATCGTCTTTTTGCATCGCATCGTGGCCGGTGGCGCGGACAAGAGCTACGGCATCCACGTGGCTCGCTTGGCAGGCATTCCGATCTCGGTGAACGAACGCGCCAAAGACATCTTGAGCCAGCTCGAAGCGGATCATATCGATCGGCGAGGAGATTCGAAGATCACCCCACCACGTCGCCGGCAAGATGCGCCCATACAGATGACTCTGTTCGAGTTCGGCGAGCATCCAGTGGTGGAAAAACTGCGCGAACTGCAGGTCACTGAAATGACACCCATGCAGGCGTTGCAATTGCTGGAGGCCCTGCAGCACGAAGCGCAAGGCTAGTGTGAGTCGCAGGGTATAAATATAGACACCGAAGGGTGCGGGAAGCCCTTCGGTGTCGAGGCGATTAACAGGAGTGGCTCGTCCTGTTCGTCGCGGGAGATTTGTTTGGCTGGCGAGCCGGGCTGTCGCCTAAGCGAGTTGCACGGAGTTGTACGGTAGTTACCGTACGCTGGTTACCAAAACGTTCTTACCTGTGCTGCGACTCGTTTTTTTGTGAAGGTCGCAGGGGATTGGGCAGCGGCTCCGTTTGTGCTGGCAGTCGCCGAGCGGCGGTCGACGTGATGGGCCGCAATCGCCAGGCCGCAGCCGGTACAACGTCTCCCGTCTTGGACACCGCTTGACGCAGCGCCAGCGGCTTGCGAGAACTGACTGGCAGCTGTGCGGCTACGCTTTGACCATCGCTAAACTTCACTCGGATCGAAGCTTGAGGATCGTAGTCGGAACCGTAATTGGGGCGGTCATTACGAAATTGAATGGTCTTGGCGGGAATCTTCCGAACGCGTCCGGCCGAATCGTCTTGAAACGGGTCCACAGCCTCATCGGGCAACATCGGCTCGGGGACGGGGACGGTCTGAGGTACGGTGCTCGGTCCGATGGGCGGGATTGGAGCTGGCTGGAACTGCAGTTCGCTTTCGTTCAGCTGAGGCATCACCGATGGTGTTCCAGAATCAGATAGCGATGGCGGAGAAAGTGTCTGCGCGGGAGCGGT
>JANQOL010000535.1 GCA_028289675.1 Pirellulaceae bacterium | reverse complement strand
ATTCGTCCGGCCCTTGCCCGTCTGCGAGAATGTGACGTCGTGCTGTTGGATACTGCTGGTCGCTCGCCGCGCGATCAATCGCAACTGCAGCTACTATCTGAGATTCTGCAAGCGGCTGAGCCCGACGCGACGCATCTGGTCGCCAGTGCGCACAGTTCGCCTCAACATCTGTCGGACTTGCTGGAGCGGTTCGCAGTCGTCGAGCCCACCCATCTCTTGGTCACCAAAATCGACGAAGCGGTTCAGCTGGGCAGTTGGTCTGCGGTGCTATTTGAGCAGACGTTGCCCATCAGCTATTTGGGTACCGGGCAACAGGTTCCTCAAGATCTTGCCGTTGCCAGTCCACGGCGAGTCGCCAGAGACCTCCTCGGCAACTCCTCGGAACTCCCACAGCACTGACCGCCTTCTATACAGTGAGACCGAAGGCTGGACTTCAAAGCCGCAGTCGTGGCCACGTCACCGAACCAGCAGTTGAACTGTTTCCGATATGGTCCGGGCTGGCAACCTTGTTAAGCCTTACGACAGTCGCAAAGAAAACTAAATATCGGCACTTCGCTGGCCGATACTCAGTTGAAGCGGAAATACTCGACTGCGTGCAGCCGGGTGATTCCATGGAAGGGACGTTGATTCGCAAGGACGTTGCAGCGAACGGAGGCAGACGATGGCCCGCGCATATGCAGGCGTGTTTGGTGCCATCGGATTGTGTCTGGTAATCTCGCGGGGTGTCGTGCTGGATCTGCTACCCGACGACGTGCTCACCAGCGCGCTGGTGGTTTTCTTCGTATTCGCCGCAATTGGTTTTTGCATCGGCCGTTTGGCCGAGCGAACTGTGAGCGAATCTGTTGAGAATCGTTTCCGAGAAGAAATGGCAGGCCTACATGCGGCAGCCGCTAGCAATGATGCGGGTGATCCCGACGAGTGAGCAAAAAGTTGGCATGGCGACAGTTCGAAGTTCTCGCTAAAAGAATCGCTAGCAGCACTTACGCCCTACCACCTGATGAATCGGTGGCTCGATTCCACAGGTGCGCCGAAAGTGCTTGGATGAGCAGGGATGCTCATGAAATTGGGCAGAGCGCAAACGGCATCAACGTGTCTTAGAAAACAAGCGCCGACTCTGTCAGTCAGCTCACGGAGGATTGGATGGCAACGAAGACCGCGCCTAGTGAAGATATCCAGCAAGTTTGGAAAGAATATAAGGTCGATAGCGACAATGTAGATTTGCGAAACCGGCTGATTGAACAATACATGCCGCTGGTTCGCTACAACGGAGATCGCATCTGGCAACGCTTGCCGGATGGGGTCGAATTGGATGACCTGATCAGCGCTGGCATCTTTGGGCTGATGGACGCGATTGACGCTTTCGACACGAGTCGCGGAGTCAAGTTCGAAACCTACTGCGTGCCTCGCATCCGCGGCGCCATGCTGGACGAACTACGCTCGATGGACTGGGTTCCACGCCTCGTTCGCAGCAAGGCCAGCAAACTGGGGGAAGCCAAGAAACGTCTGGAAGCCCGCTACGGCCGTATGCCCACCGAGACGGAATTGGCCGAGTACATGGAGATCAGTTTGGCCGAATTGGACAAAATGCAAAGCGAGTCCAACGCGGTAAACCTGGTCAGCTTGAACAAGAAGTGGTACGAAACCGACAGCTACAAGGATGTGCGCGAAATCGACATCCTGGAAGACAAGAAGGGCGAAGACCCGACCCGCCGCGTGCAGAAGGGCGACTTGATGCGGTTGGTCACCAAAGGTCTGAACCGCAACGAACGGCTAATCATCATCTTGTACTACTACGAAGAACTGACGATGAAGGAAATTGGGGCCACGCTCGATCTGAGCGAAAGCCGCGTTAGTCAAATGCACTCCAGCATCGTTGCCCGCTTGCAAGAACAGCTCGGCCGACGCCGACCCGAATTCGGGACCTAGAGCGAACCGCCCAGCGATTCGATTTTCACAACGAGGGACACTTTGGTGTCCCTTTTTTCGTGTCGTCTCCATCCGTGACAGAACCTTGGCTCTGAAATAGCCAGCATTGGTTGTTTCGAAGGATCGACCTCGACAGCCCGGGCTCCCAAAAGCTAAATCAGTCTCTGTCTTCTTTTCGTTTCCGGTCGAGGTCTTCGTCAGGCGAAGCGTGGTACCATGTCGAACGCACCCAGCTCGCAGCGCATCCGCCAAATTGCCATTTTGGTCTCCAGTGTGGACGCTGCGGCAGCCCGACAACTGCTGCTGCATCTACCCAGTGCCACTGCTCAACAGGTACGTCAAGTGGCTGCGCAATTGGGTCCGGTATCGCTGGAAGAAAAGCGCCACATCTTGGCCGCTTTTCAGCAAACGGCATCTTCAGGTGCCTCAGCGGGAGAAGCTGCGACTGCTGCATCGACCGCCGCGACCCCTGACGTGAAACATATCGATACAGCGGTTCAGGAGCTCAGTCGTGATGCGGGATCGCCCCAGGCACCGAACGCTGAGACAGCTCGAAACCTGAACAACCAGGAGCAGCTCGGCAACGAAGAGCACAGCATGCCGGCATCCGATGTACCTTGGGCCGGCATTAGTCGCGAAGCATTGCTACGTTTTGTGCGTGGCGAAAGACCGGCAGTCATTGCTGTCGTGGTTAGCCAGCTGCCCCCGACGACCGCGGTTGAGATCTTGGAAGAACTGGGGACGGGCGTTAGTTGCCAAGTGGTTCAACGTCTGTCGCAACTGGAAAACATCGACCCGGAAGCGAAAGCGGCGATCGACGAACATCTCTCAGAACGTTTGG
Organism: Pirellulaceae bacterium; assembly: GCA_028289675.1. Taxonomy (GTDB): domain Bacteria; phylum Planctomycetota; class Planctomycetia; order Pirellulales; family Pirellulaceae; genus Aureliella. Next base: position 3,149 of record JANQOL010000535.1, on the reverse strand, counting down.
GGCAACAGCAGCATCTACTGGACAATGAACTGGCCAACTCGAAACGACTGACTGCTTTGTTTGACCGGGCTCCGATCGAGCTGAAAAGCCAGTGGCAACAAGCACTCGACGAAGTAGCTCCGGACGCCACGAGACAACGTCGCCCGAGCGCGGCGCGAGACGTTCGACCTGCAGACAGCAGCGATCAACTGTCCGGCAAAGTGCGCGTCGTGCCGTTGAACGATCGTCCGGCTGTCGATCAGCCCGCGACGCGGCCGGCACCCATGCCGACCGCCGAGACCATGCCCATCGCTGCCAATGCACCAGACGACCCGCCGCCACCTTCGCTGGCCGAGTTGTATGGCGACGCGGCCATCACGACCTCGGACGTAAATGGCTCACCGGCCAGCCCCGAACTGCTGCCGTTTCCAAGCGCCCCCCAATCGCCGGACGCAACACCGTCTACTTTTGGACCGCCGAACACCGCGTCGTCGAGTGGAGCACCTGCGGGGGTGAGCGCGTCGACCGATGCGAAGGACAGAGATCGCTCGCTGCTGCAATTGGAGTTCGAGCGGCTCTTGGACTTGCCGCCGGAGCACTTGGCCAACTTGCTCAGCCAAGCCGAATCCCAAACCGTGTTATTGGCCTTGGCGGGGGCCAGCTCCAAATTCATGAGACGTTTTTACAACATGTTGGATCGCAAAGATGCGAGAGCGCTAGAGCATCGTTTGAGCCGTATCGGCGCCCTGAAGATTCGTGACATCGACGAGGCCCAACGACGCATCGTGGACCAGGCACAATCGATCCTCGACCTGCCCGCTCAGGCCGCACGGGCAGCCTAAACGACAGCGGCAACAAACTCAGCGAACCGGGCAGCATAGCTGCTGGAGAACACCACCACATGGCTTCGGTACTCAAGTCTGACAATGGAAAGAACGCCGGCGTGTCCGCGCCGCTGGCATTCAACATGGAAGATGTCCAGAGTCGAGCCAAACAGTACCTGCAGGAGGTGCAACAGGAAGCCGATCAACTGCTCGCCCGAGCTCGCCAGGAATGCGAACGGATCCAACAAGAGGCAAAAGCCGCGGGATTGGCGGAAGCAGAGGCCGAGATCGACGCCCGGGTTCGCACCGCCGCTCAACAGCTGAGTGACCAACGTTGCCGAACGGCGATTGCCAGCTGCGAAAACACCGTTCAACAACTGGCGAACGACACGTCCAACTGGTTGGCCCAATGGCGTAACCAAACGGTTGAACTGGCCGCCAACATGGCCGACAAGCTGGTCCGTGGCCGCATCCCCGATTCAGAAGAGCTACTGCGTGTGTGGCTGGAGGAAGCCCTGGTAGCCATGCGCGACGCCCGCGATGTGCGGGTGATGGTGCATCCAGACGACTTCGCCGTCGCCGGAAGATTCTTGCAACAGTTGGCCAAGAGTGTACCGCAAGCTGCCTCGGTAGAAGTTATTCCTGATCCCGAAGTCACGCTGGGCGGCTGCATCGTCCGTTCCAAGCATGGCCACATCGACCAGCAGCTGGAAACGCAACTGCAACGGCTGGTAGAGCAATTGTCGTGAGCCGTTCGCCCCAGCGTTGATGCCAATTCCAATTGCGGTTCGTCGACCAAAACATCCCTTTTGACCAGGCATGCGATTTGTCCACCTTGGCCTCCAATTCTGCCGTCCTGCCGGAGTTCGTTGATCACCAACGACTGCATACTTTGTTGGAAGCCGCGGTTCCAAGTGGCGTGCAAGGCACGGTATGGTCTGTGGGCAGCAACGCGATTGCCGCGGTCGGACTGCCGGCCCCGATGGGCTCGGAGTGTCGCATTCAACGACGCGGGCAGAGTCCTCTACCCGCGCAGGTCATCGGCTTCGAAGGCGAGCGGACACTGCTGGCGTCGCTCGACGGTTCGGACGGCATCGCCCCCGGAGATGCGGTGATACTCGGCAGTCCTACCGCCTCGGTACCGGTGGGTTCGGATCTGCTGGGCCGCGTGATCGACGCGGCGGGTGCTCCGATTGACGATCTGGACCCAATCAAGGCCGTGTCACGGTGTCCGCTGGACGCGTCGCCGGTAACCGCCATGCAACGTCCACCCATCGACACGATTCTGACCACTGGCGTTCGAACCATCGATAGCCTGCTGACCATTGGCCGTGGGCAACGTATCGGCATCTTCGCCGGTTCAGGGGTTGGTAAGAGTACGTTGCTGGGCATGTTGGCGCGTGGAACGAGCGCCGACGTCGTCGTCATGGGGCTGGTCGGCGAACGAGGCCGCGAAGTCCAAGAGTACCTGCAGCGAGAATTGGATGCCGAGACCCGCCAACGTTGTGTGGCCGTTGTCGCCACCAGCGACCAACCCGCGCTGCGCCGCGTTCAAGCCGCCATGACCAGCACGGCGATCGCCGAGTATTTTCGGGATCAAGGCCGAAACGTCTTGTTGATGATGGACTCCGTAACACGTTTTGCGATGGCGCAGCGCGAGATCGGACTGGCTGCCGGCGAAGCTCCCACAACTCGCGGTTATCCGCCCAGTGTGTTTTCGATGCTGCCGAGATTGGTCGAACGCTCAGGCACCAGTCCTGGCGGAACGATCACCGGCATCTATACCGTCCTGGTGGAAGGTGATGACACGAATGAACCGATCAGTGACACCCTGCGCGGGCTGTTGGACGGCCACATTGTCCTTTCCCGTGATATCGCACAGCGCGGTCGCTATCCGGCCATCGACGTGTTGACCAGCTTGAGCCGGCTGCAAAACCACTTGGTAGACAAAGCGCACCAGCAAGCGGCCGCTCAGCTGCGGCAGTTGCTGACTCTTTATCGAGAGAACGAAGACCTGATCACGATTGGAGCCTACGCTCAGGGCTCCAATCCGGCGGTCGACTTGGCCATCGCTTTGAAACCGTCGATCGAACAGTTCTTGCATCAAGACGCGCGACAAATGGCAGACTGGGAACCCGGCCTGCAAGCGTTGATGCAATTGTCCGCACAAGCTCAAAATATCGGCGCGCAGAATGTCAGCCCACAAGCTACCCCAGTGCCCAGTCCAAATCCGCAGAGCCCCCAAGCGCAGATAGCCGGCCAGCAGTTGGCCGGCGCGGCGGCCACACCAAACGGGGCTCACCCGGCGAGTCCCGATCCGACGGCAAGCAACGGTCCGAACGCAGG
>JANQOL010000532.1 GCA_028289675.1 Pirellulaceae bacterium | reverse complement strand
CGCCGGATCCCAACGACTGTTTGCGAAACGGTTGGTTGAACCACAGCAAACGTACGGCGCCGCCTGCATCCGGACACACTTGGACACCCAGCAAGTGTTTGCCGGATTGGGTCACGCGTTCGTCTAGTTCCACGACGGTGGCGGCAAACGAAACCCGTTGGCCTTCCTGGAAATGCTCGGTCGGTACCTGCCGTGCCACCTCCTCGTAGCCTCGCGGGAAGAAGAACAGTAGGTCCTGCGCCCGGCGCAGCCCCAGTCGCTGCAGTTGCGCCGCTCGGACATGGTCGATGTCCGGCAGATCGCCAATGGCCATTTGCAGCCGCTGGCGGTCGGTGGATGGGCTCGAAACGTCGATAATCGAAGTCCTCTTGAGCGGATTTGGCGGCTTGAAGCGTCCGCAAACGGGTTTGCTTTTCGTGGCCGATCGGCACCATATTCTTGCAAAAACTCGAAACTTTTTTGCTGCAAAGTGGTTTATAGGGTCAGTCAGCCTGCTGACCATCCAATCCACTTATGACACGCGCGGAATGACGGCTTTTCTGTTCCGCCTCAACCTCTCGAAGGAGACCCCCAATGAAGATCCGAGTTCTTGGTATTCTCAGTATGGCCCTGTTGACGTGCTGGGCATCGACTCTGCCGGCTCAGCAGGATGGAGAGACCCGCCAACGTGGGGGGCAGCGAGGCGATCGGGGTGACCGAGGTGACCGAGGGGAGCGCGGACAGCGTGGTGGATTTCAGCGTGGCGGTCCACAACGTGGCGGACCGGGCGGCGGTCGTGGTGGAATTCAGCTGGGTTCCGCCCTGGAACTGATGAGAATCCTGCGAGTCGAGCAAGTCCGAGAAGAGATCGAATTGTCCGACGAAGTGTACGAAGCGATGTCCGATGGTGCACGGATAGATATGCGATCGATGTTTCAGATGAGCGCCGAAGAGCGTCAGGAGAAGCTGAAAGAGGTCAACGAAAAAGCCCAGGATATGATGGACGAGGCACTGGAGCCATCCCAACTGAAGCGGTTGATGGGCCTGTATGTGCAGCAGGCGGGGCCGGCAGCGGCGGCCAACGCGATCATCGCCCAGGAAATCGGTTTGGACGAGTCGGGAATCGAAAAAGTCAAGGACGCGATTGGCAAGGCGCGCGAGGAAATGTTCAACAAAATGCGAGAAATGCGAGACGCGGGTGGCGAACAACCCGATCGTGAGCAGATGCGTGCGATGTTTGAGGAAATGCGGACCGAATCGCAAGAGATTATTGGAGACGCACTGAGCGACGAGCAGAAAGAAAAGTTGGAGAAACTCAAGGGCGAGAAATTTGAGTTCCCCGAAGGCGCGTTTGGATTTGGTGGTCGCGGTCCTGGTGGTCCCGGTGGTGGACCTGGTGGCGCCGGCGGACGCGGCGGCCCTGGCGGCGGTGGCGGACGACCCGAGGGCGGTCGTCGTGGCGGTGGACGACCCGGCGGTGGCGGACGTCCCAGTAGCGACAATGGTGACAACTGAGCAATTTGCCTAGTTCGAATAGACAGTGAAATGCCCGGGCCAACACGCGTAGGTTGGCTCGGGGTATTCTTAGAAGCGATTTCAGGTAGCTAGGTGGGTGGGCGGCGCGAAACTGGCAACTGGCTTTGTGCACAATCCGTTTAGCTCAAAAATGTCTTTGGCTCAAATGCTCTTTAGCTCCAATTGCAGAGTGCAACTGTTGTGTGGCGATTAGTGTGGATAGCGTTGTTGGTGTTTGGCGGAGCCGACACGGTCTGGTGCCAGCCACCGCGTGGTCATGGGGACGGCGGTGGTCCCCGTAGCCGCATCGTCTTCTTCCAAGCACTGCGCGATGCCTACCAAGAGAGCTCCAACAAAGAGTTCGTGGATCTACTGCACCATCGTCCGGTACGCGACGAAATCGAGCTGGAAGAAGCGGACTACGAAGCGCTGCGTGATATTGGCAAACAAGCCATGCATGCGGTTCGTGATCTGGAACACGACAAGTCAACTCATCGGCTCTCCAGAGAGGAAATTCGCGGCAAGATCATCGAGGTCATTGGACCCATCCAACAGCGAAGCCTTGAGTTGCTCAAGTCAAAGGCGCGCTTCGATCGGCTGGTGGAGTTGATTGCTCAGCGTCACGGTTATGCGGCGGCCGCCAACAAAGAGGTCGCCGACCGTATCGGATTGTCAGGCGAAGACCTGGACCGCTTCCGGGAGACCCGAGACGGACTGAAGCGTGAGTTGATGGAAGAAACCGGGCGGCAGATTGAACGTATCTTTAAGCAGTCCGGAGGCGATGTGCGTGAGCGCATCCAGACCGTTTTCGAAAACTCGCGCACCTGGATGGACGACAGGCTGGCTGGAGAATTGACCGTCGAGCAACAGAATGCGTTTGCGCGCCTGCTGGAAGAGTCGTTTACTGACTTTCCACCCATGCGTGGTGGCTGGCGTCGCGGGCCACCGCCCAGACGTGACGGTCATCACCATCCCGATCGGGAAGGCCCCCGATCCGGGCCTCCTCCGCCGAAAGCGGGAGACCCGAATTGCTGCAATCTGCCGGCTCAGGCTTTGTGAACTTTTACTAACGTGCGAGACCAGTCGCCAGACATTTCCAGTGCAGTGATCGAATATGCCGAGCAGAAAATCAGATCATCCTGTTACAACAGGGTGAACTGGATGTGGTCCCTGCGCCGCCTGAACATTTCCGTGAAAACGTCGCATGACATCATCTGTGTCGCGGGTGGCTTTCAGGGATCAATGTCAACGCTGACCCATCAGACTTGCGATAAATAGAAAAATCTCGCCGGTCCAATGTAAACACCACATTGATGTTTTGCCGCTCCGCAACATGCATCAGTGAAACATCTGCAAGCTGAAAAGACTGATCTGCATAACGATTTAAAATACCTGCCATCGGATCAACGTCCGCTTCATCTAGCCATGCCAAACGCAACAGTGAATCACCAACAGAAAAAATCAATTTTTCCACCAAATCCTGCCGCGACCTGAGAAGCCACGTTGCTTCCGTGAGTACTGGCCAAGTCGTCAGTAACGGCGGGTCCAGGTTACCAAGCTGATCTCGGCAAACATCATGCAACGCATCGTGCTTATTGAGCAGTGCTACAAGCGGTCCTGTGTCAACAAGAATGCTTGGCCTCATTGACCAAAACCTTGCATGTGAGCCGGATTCGTTGATAGATCGGACGGGCCTTCAAACGTGCCAACCAAGCCCAGACGTTCCGCAACTTCCAATGCACTTTCTTCTGGCCCGTCTTTCCCTGGCTTCAGACGGTCGGCAATCTGTCGGAAACTTAAACCATTTGTCGAATCTGCCAACATCTCAAGTACAAGCTGTATACTTCTGGCCTTGTCACCACTGGTGATACCAAAAGCCTGCAGGCGACTCACAATGCGTTCCGCTGTATTATCAGAAATCTCTATGTTCATGTTGCAACTCTAACATGGCCGGGATGGGACCGTCAATAAATTCGGCTACGCCCCAATTCGCTATCAACAGTGTGTCTCAACGCAAACAATTTTCGCGCTAGGATTTCGTTGCCTGTGTGCTTTCCTTACACGCGCTGGCGACTTTGCATACAGCGCATCCAACGCACGCGTTCTTGGCCTTTGACGTGCCGCAGCCAGGACCGCAGCCATGCTCCAACAGCCGGGCAAATTGGCTGTTTCTCACTTGCTCTTCGTACGTCTGCACCAATCGGTCCAGGTGATGTTGCACATCGTCTGAGACCTCCGACAGAAAATGAAAATAGAGCGTGCGGCCGTCCAGCAATGGCTCCACGTCCAATAACACCGAGTCGCTCGGCGATTGTGCAAACCATTCTCGACAGGCTTGGTGAGTTTGCTCGGCCAGCTGTTGTAGGTGCCCCCACAACAATTCATCCTCGGCTCGCATCCGCCTTAAAATGCGACCGTCAAAGCTGTTCGCGTTGTCCACCGAGAATTGAGTAGGCTGCAGCACGTGGCCAACCTCCAAACCGCGCAGCGTACGACACACGACGCGGTCCTGCCGTCGAAGTCTGCCTTCTTCAATGGCTTGGAAACGACCGACCTGGCCGTGCAGACCGACCCGCACCAAAAATGCGGTTCCGTCACCATCATTTGAGTTGGGGGAGGAGGCCATCGTGGTGCGAACGGATAAGGGCTCTACTGGAAATGATCTGGGCATCTGCCAGGGTCATTTGTGACTTCCAGGTTTTGCTTTACTATTATGCCCCCGGCGTCATCCAACTGACCACTAGAGCACTTGTAATTTTGATGTGGCCTGTTTTCAACGAAATGGGCAACCATCACCTAGGACGGCGCAGGCCACGCGTCCATGGGGCTCGTGCGGGTGGAATGGACTCTCTCTAGATTAAACGGTTCTTGGGCGGTCGAGCAACCATCTCAGGAATGGTACGATCGATGGCACAAGGTGGATCCCATAGATTTCACTAGTCGATCTGTGTGCCAACGAGTCGCGCTATCCAGCATTGTCGAAAGTGAGCAACGCACCCATGCTGACGGAATCAACTTCGTGGACCGGACAAACGCCCTGGCACCAACTGGCCAGCCGTATTTTGGAGGGCCAGTCGGCCACGGCTGAGCAAGCGGAGCAGATTCTTGCCAGTTCGGATGAAGAGCTGTTGGACCTGGTATCGGCCGCGTTTCGATTGCGGCATTACCATTTCGGCAAAGCCGTGCAGCTGTATTTTCTGGTCAATGCCAAAAGTGGATTGTGTCCCGAAGATTGTGGCTATTGCTCGCAGTCGAAGTTGTCGACAGCGCCAATTGACAAGTATCGCATGCTGTCGACCGAGCAGCTCCTAAACGGGGCGCGGATCGCCGCCGATCGGCAATCCAAAACGTACTGTATCGTCATCAGCGGTCGCGCTCCCAGTGAGCGTGAAATGCAGGCCGTGGAAGCTGTGGTGCCGCGAGTGAAAAGTGAAACTGGCCTGAAGGTTTGTGCCTGCCTCGGCCTGCTCAGTCCTGAACACGCCGCTCGCCTCAAGGCCTGTGGTGTGGATCGCGTCAATCACAACTTGAACACCAGTCAGGAGCATTACGAAGAGATCTGTTCGACGCACACTTACGACGATCGCTTGAACACGTTGCGCAACGTTCGCCAAGCGGGTTTGGAGTTGTGCAGCGGCGGCATCATGGGCATGGGAGAGTCCCACCATGATTTGGTGGCCATGGCCATGGATTTGCAAAAGCTGCAGGTCGAGTCGATTCCGCTGAATTTCTTGCACGCGATCGAGGGAACACCCTTGGAGGACCAAGCCGAGTTGACTCCGCAAGATTGCCTTCGCGGCCTGTGCATGATGCGGTTTGTGAATCCGGCCAGTGAAATTCGTATCGCAGGTGCTTCTCGCGACCAC
>JANQOL010000491.1 GCA_028289675.1 Pirellulaceae bacterium | reverse complement strand
GGCCGTTCAGCGACCGAGGCGACAGTGGCAGTGGCGTGCTGAACGACGATCATCGGTTAGTGGGACTGCTTTTCGCCGGCAACAGCAGGCACACCTTTGTCAATCCGATCCGTGAAGTCATCGACGAGCTGCGAAGCGCGACCAGAATCGACTCATTGGAAGTGATATCTGGTTAACAGAACGCGTTTTGTTTAGCGGCCTTGGACACTATCTTTTGACACCGTTTAGCACTTAGCCGTCGGCGTACATGTTTTGCGAATCGGTACACCCAGTTTTCGATACCGTTTAGCAGTTAGCCGTAGGCGTACTTGCCGTGCAAATCAGTACGCCTGCAGCTGACGCTAAGCAGAGTACCGAGCGGTTATTGGAGCGAATCCATCGCCGGTTTGAGCCGTCCAATTCACCTTAATCTTCCAGTGGAGCGATTTCACCACCTTGCATCGAAGCAATCGCGCGATGCAGCTGGAGGTCCATCGAATAGCTCATTGAACGCACGGAACCGTCCGCGACGGCGGCGTTCCAGTTCGTCCAATGTGCACTGCCGAAATCGTGGCACGCCAGGCAGTTGTCCCGTACATCGTGCTGCGGCGACCTGGCGGCAAAGCGCACACTCGCATTAGCTCCGGTGCGATGGTCGACCCAGCCTGTTGCCGGCGCTCGATCCCCAAAGTCAGTTCCGCTGGTGTACTTCTCAGAATCCATGGCCTTCTCACCGAGCAAATATGTGTTGCTCAGTCCATCGGTGATGTGCCCCAGGCGGGTACTCGTTCCCAATTGCCAAACGCCGGTGCGATCGACCTCGATCCAGTTCTCCGAACCTGCTTCACCGGACGAAAGCACTTGGGCAGCCCCGCCATTCATGGCATAGTCCGTTCGCGCGCCTCGCTCTCCAAAACGATCCAAATAGGCGTGCACCAATGGGTATGCTTCCGCAGCGCGGCGAGTTGGACAATGCAGCACGCTGAGCGGATTGGACAACATCCGCGTCGACTCGGGCGACATCACCAACTGTTCCCTGGAGCCCAAATCGCCCCAGTGCCCTGCCAACGTGGTTTGCTCCAAGAACAGCAAACTTTTGGAAATCCAGTTCCACCCGCGGTAGTCGGCGTTTCGTCGCCGATGCTGATATCTGACCAGTGCCGGAGGCTTTTCACCGGCATAACCCGGCAGATAACGAAACGCGGACTCGTAGTTATGCTGAGCCAATGCCAACTGCTTGAGGTGGTTTTTGCATTGCACTTGCCGCGCCGCCTCACGAGCAGCTTGAACGGCGGGCAGCAAGAGCCCGACCAAGATGGCAATGATGGCCAACACGACCAGCAATTCGACCAAAGTAAACCCAGACGGCCGTTTAGTATCTCGGAGTTTCATAAGACGGTCCCCGATGAGAAAGATGAGACCTGTATTGTCCCATTTCTTGTCAAAGAAAGGGTGAATTGCCTAACATTTTTCTCAGAATCCAGCGATCACCGTCTGCAAGCTGCGACATCGGTCGCCAAAGCTGGATGGGTCCATGATTCACCGGACGCAGATCCAGCGAATCGTGAGGACGCTATCGGCAATGCCGCAAACTGACGTTGGTTAGTGCGTCCAACGCTTGCGAAGACCACTCACAATTCTGTGAACAAACCGCACTAGATAGACAGGCCCAACTCAGGCAGCAATTGCCGGCAGGTGATCCGCGAAGATTCGTAAATAACGGGCAGTCCACTGCCAGGATGCGTACCACCGCCAACTAGATAGACCCCTTCCAGGTCTTCGAATCGATTGTGAGGACGATTGTGGAGCATCTGACCCAAATTGTGGGCCAGATTGAAAGTCGAACCTCGGAAGAGGCCAAAGTCGGACTCCCAGTGGTTCGGAGTTATCAACCGTTCTGTGACGATTCGATCGCGCACGTCAGGTAACCCAACGTGCCGCAGTTGATCGAGCGCTCGCTCTCGAAAGCCCGCCGTGGTCTCCGCATCCCAAACGAAGTTTTCGTGCTGGTGTGGCACGGGAACGAGGATGTACAGCGTACTGTGTCCATCGGGTGCCAAACTGGGATCGGTAATGCAGGCGTTCTGAATATAGAAACTGGGGTCATCGGGCAACTGAAATAGCGATTCAATTTGACTCAGATTTCGCTGGTAGTCAGCTGCGATGTGAATCGTGTGGTGCGGCAGCTCGGGCAACTGGCCGCGGATCCCCAAGTACAGCATGAACGTGGAGCATGAGAACCGCTTCTGGTTGATTTGTTGATCGGTCCAACGCCGACGCAGCTCGTTGGGCACCAAATTCATCATTGCCTTGGCAAAGTCCGCATTCACGATGACGGCGTCGGCCGCGTAGCGTCCGTCAGCGGTCACGACGTGAGTCGGACGCCGTCCTTGGAATTCAAACCCAGTGACTGCCTCTTGAGTGTGAATGCTGACGCCCATCGACTGAGCAATTTCCGCCATCCGCTGGCTAACTTGCCCACAGCCACCGAAAGGGTGAAACACACCGTGTTCGTACTCCAAGTACGACAGGATGGAAAACAGGCTAGGGCATTTGTAGGGTGACATACCCAGGTATTTGGACTGGAACGAAAACGCGATTTGCAAACGTGGATCTTTGAAGTAGCTGGCTAACTCGCTGCCCAACGACTTCCAAGGTTTCAGACTGGGAAGCGCTCCTAGCACACTCGGTCGCAGCAGATCCGACACGCCATTAAACGGCGACTCCAGCACGGGACGAAACCGTTCCAATTTGACGCGGTTGTCATTCAAGAACCGAGTAAGTGCTCCTCGGTCGCTGGGAGATAAAGCGGCGATTTCGTCTTCCATGCGCTGGATATCGGGAGTCGCATCAATGCGGCCGCCAGCACCGAACTGAATGCGGTACTGCGGATCCAGGCGTTGCATGGGAATCTCAGCCATGAGGTCCAAGCCGACCGAAGCGAAAATCTCCTGCAAGACCCGGGGATACAGGAAGAACGTTGGCCCGATGTCAAAGCGGAATCCATCTTGCTCCTGGATCGCCGTACGTCCGCCAACCCACGGCTGCTTCTCCAGAATGGTAACGTCCGCACCCGCGTGAGCGGCCTGCATAGCGGCAGCTAGACCGCCCGGTCCAGCTCCAACAATGACCACACGCGGTGGTGCCATAGTCTTTTCCCAATGCTAAATGTGAGGGCGTCTTGCCAGTGCGATCGAGTTCACCGTGGGCTAGACGCTAAACCATCGACATCAGTGCAACTTGTCCCTGCGTATCGACACCAAATCGACCGGCCCGCGACGACACGCCGGTTGGCCAGGTAGAGCCCGAGACTCTGCTACAAAACACGATGACGGGCTAGTGTAGTAGCTGGACCAGCGCAGCGCACAGGCAGCCTCCCACCGTTATCGGCGCAGTTGGCACAAACCAGTGGACCATTCCTCTAGCAGCGTTCGACGAGCGGACGCGGTCTCGAACAAGCGGATGTCCACCCGGTCGAAACGTTCGTCCTGACGGAGCAGTCCAAAGACGCGGGCCAAATGGGGCGGGGGTGGCGGTTGATCCTCGCAATCGGCTTGAAAGGCATAGATCTGGAGCCAACCGGGGCGTTGAACGGCAACGAGGCGCACGCGTCCTAGCCGCGCCGCTTGGCCACGCCAACCGTGCTGGGTGAGTGCCTTCCGGATGGCTTGCTCCATATCGCGATCACCGGCCCAGTTGGACCAACGCGCCACCCATTGGCGGCCAAGGTCAGTCAGCTTGGCTACAAATGTCATCTTGGTTACTTATCAGTTCGAGGACTCACCAGACCGGGTTTCGGCGGACTCGCAAGCGAGTGATTCTCCGGTTGAAACCTACATCGCCCAACAGGCGCTCTGGACCAAACACAGGGTCGATGTAGCCTAAGTGGCTAAACGCTCGGATACTTGCTGGGCTGCCAACCGACCGCTTTGCAAAGCTCCCTGCAGCGATGCGTGCGTGGTATGGTCTCCGCATAGAATGACGCTAGACGGTACGGCAGGGGGATCAGCCGAACGAAACCGAGCCGGCTGGCTGGGCAAGGCGTGCGGAATGGTATACACTGCCAACTCCGTCCATGACTGCGCTTGTTGCCCGTACCAGTTGATCAATTGGCTACGCACACTCGCTGCGTCATATGGTTGCTCTCCGACCAGAGTCACACTGATCAAGGACCTGCCTGCCGGCGCCAACTGTGTCGATGCGTTGGTCATGACGAAGACATGGTTAATCAAACCGTCGTCTTGGCCGTTGAGCATCAAGATGGGATCGGCAACAGGAGCGCCGTCGGCAGCGAAGTAAGCACAGGTCGTCGTCACGCTTGGTCTTGAAGACACTTGATCGGGTAGCAATTGACTGGTCGCCGCCTGCGATAGCGCCAAAACGGCTGGAGCATCCAAGGTAACGACGCCGTCCGCAAAGTTCAGACTCTTGTCGTCCATTGCCTTCAGCTTCCGGTGCAAGTGCATCGAGTCGGTCGCCAGCTTGGACAGCAACTGATCGGGTATGGCCTGGATGCCCTGGCGAGGATACATCACCCGATCGCTGGCAAGCATCTTCAACACAAACCGGCAAAAGTTGGCGGACGTACTCAAGTCGCCTTCGAGAAAGATGCCTGAGAGCCAGGGGCGCAAAAACGCGCTAACGAACTCCGGCGAAAACTGATAGGTATTCTCCAACATGTCTTTGGTCGACTGATCCGGTCCGGCGGCCAGGATGTCATCCAGTGGCGTGGCTCGTACGTCGCGCATCAAACGCATGATCTTCCAGCGATCCGCTAAACCGCCGATGGAATTGAACAGCGTTCTGAAGGCATAACTTGGGTGCCGCACAGGATCGACCATCGACACCCAGCGCGATTGATATCGCACGAGCGCACCTGCCACCAAGGGCGCCAAATCCAAAGCCGGATAGTTGAGACTAGCTCTCGCTTCCGGATACGCGGTCTGAAAAACCTGAAATCCACGGTCGAGACGAAACCCATCGACTTCGTCCGTCCGCATGCGTCCGCCCCAACCATCGGAAGCTTCAGAAACCTGGTACGGAATCTTCAATTTGGCCAGTTCAGCGGCGCAGTTCAGCCCAGCGATGCCACCACCAATAATCTGGACCGGCGAATCAAGTTTCCTCATCAACGAACCTCTGCTCCTGAACGTGCTACCAAGCTACTTTTTCCCGTGGCCGACAGCGAACGAACTATAGCAGCTCAGGCAATTGAGAATCCATCCGGCATCCTTACCGCGGGCAGTACTCGCTCTGCCGCGAGGTTTGAGGAAGGGCTGGAAAGGTGGCCAAGAACACTAGTCGTGCTCGTACTCAGGCGCAGCCGGTACTCCTACTCGTAGTCGAAAACTCTCCGGTTCTGCGGAGCGCACCTGGACACCAGCAGCATAGCTGGCGACTTACGAATTTCAGTTAGGCCGGCGAAGAACTGGGCCCGCCTAGGTAAAACCATCCGTTGGGGTCGAGTTAAAGGCTACCATTTCAGTCCGAATTGTTCGCCACCACCGCCTCCGCTTGTTCCGCCTTTGAGCGTCCCCTGATGCTTGGGCAGCACCGGCTTGGCTGGGGGCGGCTCTGGAGCCGCCTGGTCCGCTTCGGTGGGCTCCGGCGCTGCCTGGGCCGCTTTCAGCGACAAACTCATGCGCTGACTCTCCTCGTCAATAGACAGGACTTTGACGTCGACCTCTTGACCTTCCTGGACAACATTGGATACCCGGTGCACTCGATGATGCGCTAGCTCGCTGACGTGCACGAGGCCCTCGACCCCGGTAGCGACTCGAACGAATGCACCGAATTCAGCGATGCGGGTCACAGAACCATGCACAATGGAGCCCACTGGAAAACGTTGATCGATGTTGGCCCACGGATGTTCCTGCAGCGAGCGGTAGGACAGGCCTATCTTGCCCGACTGCGGATCGATTTTGTCGATCCGCACTTGGATCTTTTGGCCCACCTCCAACAACTCGCTTGGATGTTCAACCCGCTCCCAAGACAGCTGACTGATGTGCAACAGGCCATCCAAACCACCGATGTCCACAAACGCGCCAAAGTCCATCAGTTTGGTAACTGTTCCATCCACGGCATCACCGACGTTGATGGAGGACAAGCGTTCTTCGCGTTTTTCCCGTCTTTCACGCTCCAGCACAGCCCGCCGCGACAGCACCAGATTTCCTCGCCGCGGATTAGCTTCCGTGATCACGCATAGCACTTTTTGGTCCACCATATCCGCCAAGTTCTCGACGCGATATTCGGCGGCTTGGCTGGCTGGAATAAATCCGTTGACCGATCCCGCCTTACATTCCAGCCCGCCGGCGTTGGAGCCGGTGATCAGCACCTCGATGACTTCCCCTTCGTTTAGATCGGACCAGTCGGATACCTGGATCGCATTGCCTGGCATCGTCAGCTCGTACAAACCCTCATCTTGCAGAAAACCACGAACAACCACTTCAACCTGAGTTCCGGGTTCGGGCAATTCGTCGAACTGCGTCACAGGCACCAGACCTTCGTGCGGTCCACCCAACGACAAAAACACAAACTCGCCTTGCGACTTGACGACTTTACCCTGAATGCGTTGCCCTTCGTCCAGCAGGTGACCAACTTGCACCATGTCGCCACCAATGAGCAGGTCGTCCAAGTCTCCACCGGCCATGGCAGCCTCCAACTCGTCTTCGAGCTCCTGCGACAAGGGCGACCGCAACGAAGGCACGGTGACTTTGGGAGCTACGCCAGGTGGCTCCGGCGTTTTGATTATTCCCTCCTCCAAATCGGGGGACGGCTTCCGACCACCTGGACGTGGCTTTTGGGCTGGCTTGGTCGAAGCGGCGTCAGCTGAGGATGCGTCCTTAGCAGTCGAACTCGGCGTCGACTTGGCGCGTGAACTCGCCGTCTGCTGACTCTGCCTCAACTGGCGAATCCGGTCCAAACTGATCGGACCACCACGCGCTGTCTTGGCGGGTTCGCCAGCAGGCCTCCCGGACGTCGATTCACTCGCGCTCGGCGACTCCCCGGCGTCGATTGGTTCCGCTGATCCTGGCGAGTTCACTTGAGAGGCCCCGTCGCTGACAGGTTCTTCAGGCGTACGATCAGCGGCTGGTGCCGATGCTTCAGGCCCGTTGGCCACATCATCCGGTAGTTGGGATTCTTCAGACATAATTCGATTACTTGCAGATGAGACACCGGAATGAGAACCAAGCGACATTTGGAAACGGAAAGCGACCGGTCACGGCACCTTGCTCACTGACGCCCCAAGGGCGCGACGCAGGCTCGGCGGTGCCGCTAGCCGAACCTCTATTTTAGTGCGTGTCGTCGGGTCGGGTAGCGTGTTTGGCCAACAAAAAATCTCGCGCTAGTCGGATCAATGTTCCTGAGGAAACTTCCGAGCGATCGCTGGCAGCAATGGCAAATCCAGTGAAACTTACGTGGCTGCAAGATGCTGCCATCCGTTGTATGCTGGCCGCTGGGAAGTTCTACAGCGGGTCGTTCGCGATTTTCAAGTGATCCGGTGATGGTCAACGAGGATTCACAATCAGACGGAGCGGAATTCGAGCAGGCGGCGCGTCTTGATGAGCCGCCGGTTGTGGTTGTTCCGCCAACGCCGATTCCTCGGATGGAATCGACGCCCGCATTCGCGGGCTACTGGTCCCGGCTAATGCGCGAGAAGGCTTACGGCGCGCCGCGCGTCTTCGATCTTTTCACGCTGTTGGCTGTGACACTGGCTTTCGCACTCCTATTTGCCGGCCTACGTCTATTGGAGCCGTTGCTAGATGACGAAATGCCTCAAGTCGCGATGACGATCAGTGTCTTCATGACGCTCTCGGCCATTGCCCAAATGACCTTATGGGGAGGCGAACAACCGAGGCTAGCTTCCGTCGTCTCCGGACCCTTCATCGGGGGGCTCATTGGATTTGCGATGACGATCTACTATCGGGATTTCAGTCTAGTGTTCGGCACCATGTGCATGATGCTATTTGGCGCGCCGGCGGGCTATCTGGGTGGAGCTGTCGTGGCTGGCGTCTTTCTCGTCGCCGATGCAATTCGGCGGCGCTACGTAAAGCCAGCTTCGCAAGGCATCGAACCGGATGTGGATGATCACATTTGGCGCGAAGATTAAAGCGTGTTGCTGCAAGGCAATCGAAAATTCGTAATTACCGAGCCATGCGGAAATGCCCGAATTCGGGTATCTTCGTCTCGAACACGCTGCATTCGGCAGTCTGATTTCGAAAGCTACGCCCGCACCGGAGACCAACTCATGTCCTTGATGGATTTTGTATCGCAACAAATAGGTAACGACCAAGTCGACCAGATAGCCAATCAGCTGGGAGCTTCCAAGGAACAAACGGAGAATGCCATCGGAATGGCGCTGCCGACGTTGCTGGGTGCTGTCGCCAGGAAGGCCGATAACGAATCCGGCGTAGCTGAAATCGATGACGCGCTGAACGACCATGATGGCAGCATCTTCGAAAGCCTCGGATCCGTCTTGGGTGGAGGCGCGCAAGAGGCACCTGGCATTCAGGCTTTAGGCGGCAGTGGAGCCGGCGACTTGCTGGGCAACATTCTTGGCGGCCGGCAGCAACGCGTTGAAACAGGGATTGGAAAAGCTTCCGGGTTGAACGGGGGCCAAGTTGCCTCCTTGCTCGGCATGCTGGCGCCTGTGGTCATGGGGGCCATCGGCAAGAAGAAACGATCGGAAAATATGGACCGAGGTGGTCTGGCAGGCATGCTCCGCGGTGAAAAGGAAACGATGGAGAAGCAAGCTAGCGGCGGACTCCTGGCCGGCCTGCTCGATCAAGACGGCGACGGTGATTTTGATTTTCAGGATGTGATGAAACTGGGCATGAACCGGCTGTTCGGCCGCTAGAGTTTCGTACTAGTGCGAGCCATTTGCAGTTCGATGGGTTGAAAGCTTGCCGTAGCCGTTCTTGGATAGGACGGCTACGCACCATCGAGCCCGCTCGCGGCACCACTGGTCGCCTCGAGAGCATCTTTGCTTTTGACGCAGTCCGGTTGCGACGAAATCAACATCCACATCGATGATGATGTAGGCAGTTTTTGTGTGACTTGCACTATGTGTCCAGGGAGATAGCATCCCAGCTGGCGGAAACCCCGATAATCCAGTCGAGTGCACGCCGGCGATGAGCAATCACCGGTTCGACCAGACGACAGCCGTGAGGCCGCAGCCGATTCTCCACGGAGGCCCAATGGAGTCGATAGTAGAG
>JANQOL010000473.1 GCA_028289675.1 Pirellulaceae bacterium | reverse complement strand
GCCGCTGAAGGGGCGTGGTTCGCGTGAACCCGGTTTCGACCAAGTCGGAGTTCGACTGCTGGAATTCCGGCCAGCGTCCGACCCAACGACAGGCACTTGGGGCCGGCGAGTACTGACGGACCAGTTGCACGTCATGCACAATTTCGAGGTCTTCGACTTGGACCGAGACGGCACTATGGACTTGGTCACCGCCAGCTACGAAGGCGTAACTTGGATCCGGTTTAGTTCTTCCGGTTCCGCTGAGTTGCGTCGATTGGGAGCTGGCCAAGAAGAAGCGGCTCCCAAGCGCGGCGCAAGCGAGATCCGTTGCGGCTTACTAGCCGATGGCAACCCCTACCTGGCCACCGTCGAGCCTTGGCACGGAGACAAAATCGTGGTCTACACGCCTCCGGCGGACTGGCCGACCGACACACAGTTGTGGAAGCGGCACGTTATTGACGATCAACTAGCTTGGGGCCACGCGGTAGCCTGCGCCAACTTGGATGAAGACGCCGATCAAGAGCTGATCATCGGTGTTCGTGATGACCTGAACGACCAGCATCGCCGTGGACTGCGTATCTACGATCCGGTGGATGCCCACAACGGACAATGGACTCGCCAGCTGGTCGACCCTGGCGGCGTGGCAATCGAAGATCTGACGGTTGCCGATTTAGACGCTGACGGAGACCAAGACATTGTGGCCGTCGGTCGGGCAACTCATAACGCAAAAATCTACTGGAACCAGTAGAGTATTTTTGCTTCTTGGTCGCCTGTCTTGACGCACTAGCCTCGGCGATAAACGCTGACGAGCGTCTGTCTCTTCCAAGTACCTAGCCAAATCCATGGACCGTTGCGGGCGTCCGGTTTGAGCAACCATCACATTGGCGCGAGCTGATATGCGGGTGATTCGTACTAACTGCAGTACTTGGCAACTTGCTCTTTCATAAAGGCCAATCCTTGCCTGGCCAGCTCCAGTTCGTCATCAAACATTCGGCGCCAGATTCTGGTGGCGGCCGCCAGCTCTGGCAGCGCTAGCCCGAACGCCTCGATGACCATCCAGCCGTCGTATCCAATCTGGCTAATGCCGGTGAAGTTTTTCTCCCAATTGACGTTGCCAGCTCCAGGCGTACTGCGATCGTTTTCACTGATGTGAATATGGCACAGTTCATTCTTAATTTCAGTCAGCGTCCCGACGATGTCCTTCTCTTCGATGTTGCTGTGAAACGTGTCGTACATGATGCCGCAGGCCGGATGATTCACGTCTCGTGCGAATCGAGCCGCGTCTGCGTGTGCGTTCAAAAAGTAGCACTCAAATCGGTTCAAAGCCTCAACACCCAACTTGACGCCCACGGAACCGGCGTGCTCGGCGACCGCGTGCATGCTCTCGACACCCCATTTCCATTCATCGGCCGTAGGCCCTGCACCGGAAAAATGCCCCAGCGCGGAGTGATAGGGACCGCATAGTGTTTGCACGCCGGCGGCCGCACAACAATCCAAGGTTCGCTTGCTCAGCTCGATGCCAGCTGTGCGAACTGCCGCATCCTCACTGATAGGATTGTCTTCCACGTTGCGAACCGTTACGGCCGTGCATTCCAAGCCTAGTCCTGTCAACTGCTGCCCCAGTTTGGCGTAGTCCAAATCCAAGTTGAACAGCGGCAGTTCGACGCCATCAAAACCCATCTCTTTGAGCTTTTCCATCGTGGGCAACATTTCATCGGTGACTTCACCGCCCCACAGCAGTAGATTCATGCCGTATTTCATCGATTTGCCTCCACAGTCAAAGTCACGCTTGCGAGTCGGCTGCCCTCCCGGATTGGGCCATCAACGATTTGGTCGCGTGGCAGGAGAGAAGCAGTTGTCAGTTATCTGAGGATTCCTCCCCAGCACAGGTTACCGTTTGAAGGTCAACAGTCTAGACGGTTTTACGACGATACGCACTAGCACGGCGCGCATCGAGAATCCTGGCTACATCCACGAAACGGCTGCTGGGGTGAAAACCATTTTCAACAAATAGCATCAGTTCGGACTTCTCAAACGCGGCGAGTCACGACCGACTCGGCCAGGTTTTCCAGCGGTCACTCGGTCAATTCGTCCAAGCCAATCCGACAGCCAGAGCAACCAGAGCGCATGCCCACCAGTCGCGCCGTGACCATCGGTCGCTGGACGAGTTGAACCGTAGAAAGTTCAGCAGCAGCCCCGTTGGACAACCGAATCGGCAATAGGCCATCGGAACAAACAGCGATGCTACCAGCCCAACAATGGCAATCACGATCGTCGACCAACCGGCCACTCGAAACACCCAGGCGTCGAAAGGCTCGATGTCTACCAAACTGAATGACAGCGCCAGCATCGGCACGACAATGCACCAGGCTAACAACAATACTGGCAGCACTTTAAGCCAAGCGACCAGGCGGCGGGACAAGCGAAGGCGTGGCCTTCGAGTGCGCAGCAACTGCTGGACGGCCCCGTGCGGGCAGATTTGGGCGCAATAAACATTGTGCTTGGTCACCATCGGAATCAATAGTGCAGCCGCGGCCAGCAACGTGAGACCGCCGGCAGTGCGCCATGGAATCCCGCTTTGAGCCCAGCCTACCAACATGGCTTGAGAAAGCATGTCACCGTTGGTCAGTCCGAGATAGCCAATCAGGATCACTTGAAAACCGATGCGCAACCATTTTCGTCCTCGCAGACGTGTCCAACCGATGACCAATGCCCCCAGCAGCACGGCACTGGTTCCCAAATCTCGCCATGTCCACCGATTCCAGCTTTCGGCCGACTCGGCAGCTTGTGCCTGGACAGCGTGCTTAGCCGTCAGCACAACTCCTTCGGCGACGGCTTGGCTAGTCATCGTTGCACCGGAGACTCCTTCGATGCCAGCCTCCCACAAATCCAACTGCGCCACTTGCTCCAGCGTCTGGTCGTTGAACAAGCTATTGAAGTATGCATCCTGGCGGACGTAGGTCACGTACGGTTCGTTGTCGTAGGACGATCCAACGGCTATCCCCAGAATGTGCTCGTTCGGCGTCACCGCTATTCGCGTGTCTGTTGGTCCCTGGTAGCCGATGATGTTGTCAGCGACCGGCGAGCTTCGCCATACGTTTCCCAGACGTTGCTGCCGCGCGTCCCACACTTGCCAGCAATTCTGCACGCCGCGCACTTGCGTCAAGCTTTCGGATTGCGGAAGCCAGGACCGTACCTCATCCAGCAGGAGCGGTTCAGGAAACCGCAACGAAGTCTGACCACCGCCAAGTCGCAACAGGATGGCCTCTTGAATGGCCAGGCTCGTTAAAGTCGCTCCCGATACTCCGTCCAAGGATTGCGATCGCGCCGCCTCCTCCCAGGTAAGGCCTTCAAAGGAAGACAAAAAGCTGGGATCCTCACGCACTTGGCGCACGTGCTCGCGCGTGTCCCCGCTCGACAGAATGCGAACGGCGCAAATTCGCTGATCTGGGCCAAACGCGATCAGCACATTCGTGGGACCTGAAAAACCGACTAAATGATCGCTGGCCGGCGACGTCTGCACGACGGACCCCAAGGTGGCCCCGGCGGCATCCAACACTGGGATGGGCTGGCCGGCGGACACTTTGCCGAGACGACGAGCGTCCGCGAAGACATTGTTCACGTCGGTCGGAGAAAGGAGAACTTCTTGATCCGCCCCTCGCTGCCGCTCCTGATGCTGATAGCGAATCAGCAACAGCACGGTAGCGAACATGGCGAGGCGCACGCCGTGCAGGAGCAGCCGTCGCTGGCGCCGTGAATGGTCCATCCAGCTATTTCTCGATTTTTGTCAACTGCACAGCGTCCGCGTGCACGAGGCCATCGGCGCCTTTGGCCGCCAACACCACAGTCACCGTTTCGCCCTGGCGCAGCTCGAATTGTCCTATCGGCGAAAATCCTTGACGCACCGGAGGCTCCTGCATATTCAGCTCGACACGCTCGGATCGATCCGACGTTTCGATATCGATGGGCGCATGGGCCGATCGATTGCGATGCGGTTGATGGGCGAACCGCACTTCGTAGCGTCCAGCTTCTGGCGCTTTTAGCTTAAACCGAATGGATGCATCGGAATCGGACGCGTACACGTAACCCCAACCCACGTAACCCTTCAGGCCAGTGCCTTCGGTCCACTTGCCGGTCTTCTTGGCTTGGCGATCGTCGACAACTTGACCTGGCAACTCCGAGGGATCGACGCCAGACGGCGGACCATTTGGACCGGCCAGGGAAAGCGCGTCGTCGGGTATGACAATTTCGGCATGCACGTGCTCTCGACGAGCTTTTCCGGGCAGTTGAAGCAGTTCGTCCATATCCGACCAGTATTGTGCGTAGACATCTCGAGGTGAGCAATTCTTGGCCGCACAGATGCTGGCCGCACGACCAACCACTTCTCCCATCATGCCACAGGTCTTCATGACTCGAGTTGTTCCCAGCGCTTCGTGGGTAACGCTGATACAGCGTCCCGCCATGAACAAGTTGTTCACGTTACGAGAATAGAAACATCGATACGGCACTGGGTATCCAAAACTGCGATCGATACGGCGATCATGAACGGCCACCGAGATGAATGGGTTGTCGGGGTACTTCTCGGCATACTGCTTTTTGGGATAGTGCAAATCGATAGACCAAGTGCTGGGCACACAGCCATCCGGATAGTCCACTTTTTCGACAATGTCATCCTGAGTCAAAACGATGTCGCCCATCAACCGCCGCGACTCTCTGGGTCCACCGATATAGGCCAGCCAAGTCAGATAGGCACCTCGATGCTGCTCGGCGCCGTCACCGTTCTTCATGGCATTGAACGCACCGTACACGGCGCGAAAATTCCAATCACGGATACTCTCCGCTTCGCCGATCGGATCTTTGTCAAATCCGCCTTCCCAGAACCACTGACCATGATGATCTCTGGGATAGGGAAAGTCTTTCATTTCTAGATCGAGAGCCCATGGCGTTTCGGGAAAAGAAACCGGCTGATCGCCTTCGTCCCAGGCCCACATATTGCTCATGCCCATTCGCCCGCCTGGCGTCATTTCCCAGTCCGCGCCAGCCAGGTAGCCGATGGTGCCGTGCCCGGTGCAATCCGCGTAAAGTTGACCCACGAATTTGCGCTGTGCACCCGTTCGGGTATCAAAGGCAAACACGGCGGATATCTCATCGTCCCGCGTTTCGACGCGGAAGGCATGATGGTTGAGGAACAGGTCGATGTTCGCTTCGGCAGCGACCACTGCCGCCTTGTGATCATCGCCGAACTCTTCGTAGGCGCCGGGCGACTTTGTAGCCTGATCAGCAAACTCGGTAATGATCTCGCCAACGCGCGGGTATTTCCCGCGGCGGATCAAGCCTTGCGACCAGACGCGTACTTCACTGGAACCATTGCCTCCCAGCACCGGCCGATTCTGAATCAACGCCACCTTGCATCCCATGCGCGCCGCCGACAGGGCGGACCCCATGCCAGAATACCCTCCTCCCACAACGACCAGATCGTATCCGTCCCGCAACTCCGGTTCGGCGGGAAGCCCCAAGCGAGCCTTCCGCCACGTGCTGAGCACTTCGGATGAATTTGGAGGTGGCTGGTCGGACTGGGTGAAATAAATGGCATCGCAGCGACCTTCGAAGCCGGTCAAGTCATGCAATGACAACCGCGCCGTGGTTTGCTTGACTTCCACTTCACCGCCAGCCTGCCAAGACCACTGAGCGCCCTCAGTACCAAACGTCTGCGACACTGGTTGGTCATCTAACAGCACCTGAAAACGGCCGGGCTGGCCCGGAGCCTTCCACTGCGCCACCCAATCTTTGGTACGGACGTAAACTCGATATCTCCCCGGTTCGGGAAACTGAATTGTGGTCATGGCATCCGCTACTGGTCGCCCCAATCCGTGCGCTAGCAAGTAGGGAGAGCCCATAATCTCGATGAACTGAGTATCCAATTTCCAGCCACCGCGGACTTCAAAGCTCTCCGCTTCGACGAGTAGCTCTTGCGCACTCGAGCGATCGATTCCACTGCCAAACACGAATAACAGGAGCAACATGGCCAGCTGGCGCTGGGAGGATAATCGCCAGGACTGCATCGAATCACCTTGTGACACAGGAAAGAAAGAACTTGGATGCCAGAGTTTTTGCCGGGCGAGTTTCGTGCGACCGAGTGGAAACAGGGAGGGAGCTTGCCGGCCGCCGCGGATCAACTCGCGCGCATGCACATATCGCCTGCGGCATCAATGATGGTGGTTGCCCACCATCGTCGAAAACAGACACCGCACAAGCAAAATGCTCTAACGAAGCGTCAAACGAGCGGCAGGTCGTCTTCTGCGTACCGAACTGGAACGGTGTAGGCGTCCGCTAGCAGCGATCCTAGCACCTCTATTTGATGCAGCGCAAATGGCCTTTGCAGGTCGATGCCATAGTATACACGGCTGCTATGGGCCCAGTGAGAAAACCCGCCCAAAGCCGTTGACAACTCTAACGTTGCACGTGGTAGACATGGCCCCGATCTGCGGCCCACCGCTGTCGCGCCTTATCGCGCAGACGGTCGATGGTGTGCAGGGCGTCCTCCAGCCGCTGCCCCGCTTGGACACGATCGCTAGGCGGAAGACGCTTAAGATTGTCGCCCAACCGGTGCAAACACTCTTCGGCCGCCATCAGACGCTGCTCAGAAACAGCATCTTCGGGCAACGAAAACATGCCTTCCGCGACGGCCACCAACTCTTCGATTTCAGACAAGTAAGCGGACAGCATGTCAGCCATAAGCTCGACCTGATCAATCAATAAAGAACGAAGTCACTGACCACCAGCCGAACCGATGGCTTTCGCAAGACAAATGAACTTGTCAGCCGCCTGAGCCAAAATTTTAGCACACGCCGGCTGAGTTCCCAAACGTTATTT
Source organism: Pirellulaceae bacterium (assembly GCA_028289675.1). GTDB lineage: Bacteria > Planctomycetota > Planctomycetia > Pirellulales > Pirellulaceae > Aureliella. Next base: position 8,507 of record JANQOL010000473.1, on the reverse strand, counting down.
GCCCCGCAACTATAGGTCTCCGGCAAGTGCAAAACTCGCGGACGTGTGGCGTATACCATTGGTGAAATGACTGTGAAAACGCCGCTACAATTGCGCCACAGCGGGCAATTGCGAAAGATCGAAATTCTTGCGGACAAGCACACGCGAACCAACGTGCTCCGTCGTAAACGCAGCCGCTGGATCTGGGAGCAAGGTATCCGGTCGAACCGAGCTAGGATGCGAGGCCCAGCAGTTCATCAGCGGACGCACGCACGCGAGGCCGCGCGTCTCGCAGCCAGTCTGCAACGGTTTCTGGCAGCTGTGGCAGTCGAACGCGTTTCATCACACCGTTCAATCGGCGGCGGAGCAGTTCATTGTCGTGATAGTCCGCCAAAAAACGCTCATTTACGAAACGCGGCAGCAAGACGGCCAGCGTCGTCACCGGTTTGCGGCAAATCTTGTTCGCGGCTTGCTGCAGCTTGCCTGCTGGCAACGCTGCTAGATTCGCATAGTATGCATCCAGCAGCGGTGGATCGCGTTCGATCAATACCGAATCCAACAACAGTTCCACAGTGATATGCCCGACAAACCCAGCCTGATGACCCATCCCGCGCTCTAGCAGTTCTCTGAGTTCGACGGCAAACTCAGTGCTGAGTTCGACAAAACGCTGACCGCCATGAAATCGCCGATCGTCATCATGGTGTTGCACGCAACCTTTGGCAAAGGCAGCAATTTGCGGATCAGGATCCTCGGTCACCGGCTCGGCATATTGCCGCCGAGCGCGGTTTTTTCGGTCGATGACACTCATCCAATCCGGCAGCGCTGTGCCGGCGGCAAAGAACGGATCGTGCAGAAACTGATAGGCGTGAGCTAGGTAATTCACCAGCGAATCTCGACGTTCCACACGTTAACGAGCTTCCGACGGCTCAGACACCGCTGTCGCATTCTATCCTGATCGTGAACGGCGCCAGTTTTCCGTCGGTGCCACTCGAACTAGACCTGCTCCCACGAGCGGGCGGCCGCACTGGCCAACACGGCATCACACACCCGCTGTGTCTCCAAAGCATCGCGGAACGTGGGTGCAGCCGCTTCGCCGGTATCCAAACCCTTCAAAAAATCGGCTACTTGATGAGTAAACGAATGCTCGTAACCAATCTGCAGCCCCGGCACCCACCAGTTGCCCATGTATGGCTGGTCGCCATCGGAGACATGCACGCTACGCCAACCGCGGACCTGCGATTCGTCCGCGTGATCAAAATACTCCAAACGATGTAAGTCGTGCAAATCCCATCTTAGACTCGCGTGCTCACCGTTGATCTCTAACGTGTACAACGCCTTGTGTCCGCGGGCGTAGCGTGTGGACTCAAACAATCCCATAGAGCCATTGCTGAAATTGCAAAGAAACGCGCAAGCGTCGTCGATACCCACCGGTTGGGCTTCGCCCGTCTCGGCATGCACCCGTTCTTTGACGAACGTCTCCGTCATGGCGGTCACTTCGCGAATCGAACCGTTCAGCCAGATCGCGGTATCAATGCAATGAGCGAGAAGATCTCCGGTCACACCACTGCCGGCCGCGTCGACGTCCAGCCGCCACGTAGCGGCGCCTCCTTGGGGCACGTCCGCGCTGATCGTCCAATCCTGCAAGAAATTGGCTCGATAGTGAAAGATGCGGCCGAGTTTGCCGGAGTCCAAGATCTGCTTGGCCAACGTGACCGCCGGAACGCGACGATAGTTGTACCACACCATGTTTGCCACTTGAGCTTGTTCGACCGCCTGGCACATCTCTTCGCCTTCCTGAGAGTTCATCGCCAGCGGTTTTTCGCACAGGATCATCTTGCCAGCCTTGGCCGCCTCGACCGCGATTTCCTTGTGCAAGTTGTTCGGCGTACAAATGTCAACCGCGTCAATGTCATCTCGCTTGAGCAATTCTCGCCAATCCGATTCGACGGACTCGTATCCCCAGTTGTCAGCAAAAGGCTTGGCCTTCTCCTGGTTACGAGCGCAAAGCGCTTTGAGGACCGGCTTGTGCTCGCTGTCAAAGAAATTGGCGGCTTGTACATACGCGTTGGAGTGCGTCTTGCCCATGAAGCCGTAGCCAATCATGCCAATGCGAACTTCTTTCATGATGCTTGTTTCCTTGGATTCGTTCTTGCTCAACGAGAATTAGATAGTCAGATGAACGCGGGAGCCACATCACGAACTGTGAGCATCGCGAACTTGAATCATGCAATCTAGAATGGTATTCCACGTATCTGGTTGTTCTAACATTGCATTCGGGAACATGCATCCGTCCCAACAAATATGCTGGATGCCACGACTGTCCGCGTCCTTCAGCCAGTAGCCAGCACACTTGACGATATCCAGTTTGCCGTTGGGATCGTCCGCGGGACAGTGCTTGCCAGTCTTGTCGTGCGAACCGGCTCCGTGGACTTCTCCATCGTTTTGGGCAACGTGAAAATCAATCGTCCAGGGCCGTAGCTTGTCGGTCATTTTTTCGTAAGCGGCGTAGAATTCGTCCTCACTGTACCCAGGCTGTAGCAGCGCGTGCTCGGGAGCGTTGTAGCCCATGAGATACAAGTAGGTGTGCGCCAAGTCGGCCTGGAATCCCAGCGTCTGAGGCATGGCAACTTCCTCGAGCAGATTCAGCATATCTTGCCAGCTGTGCATCCCAGCCCAACAAATCTCCCCTTCGGCGGCCAACCGCTCTCCGGCATCTTCAGCGATTTTGGCTGCCTCGCGAAACGTATTGGCAATCTTGGTCGTATTGGCCTTGGCGTCCTGGCGCCATTTCTCGATGCCGAACTCCGCCGAATCAATACGAATACAACCGTAGTCGCGCACGCCATGTTCGTTGAATACAGCAGCGATGCGGCAAGCCATGCGAACGGCCGTCAAAAACTTGCCGGTCGCCTCCTCATCACCCATGGCGGAATCGCCCACTGTTCCCGGCCACACGGGTGCAACCACCGATCCGACCTTGAATCCGAAACTGGCAATTTGGTCCGCGATGCGGCGGAGTTCGTCGTCCGACGCTTCGGGATTGGTGTGCGGCAAGAATAAAAAGTAGTCAATGCCTTCGAACTTCTGACCCTTCACCTCCGCCGCCGCGGTCAGCTCCAGCATCCGCTCCAAGCTAATGGGTGGCTCCTGACCCTCGTCATCTCCCTTGCCAACCAGACCTGGCCACATTGCGTTGTGAAGTTTCAGAGAGGAAGAGGCCATGTTCGTGCTCCACTAGGTAGCGTGAATAGATGTAACAGTGAGGATAGACAGTGCAGACGGTGGCGAACTGGGTGTGGTCGCCGGGCACGCTAGTGTTGTGCTTGCCAGGCGCCGTTGGCTGGCAAATTATCGTGGCAATCAGGACCGAAATAACGCAAGCCAACCAGCGGTCCGCTGCCAGTATTCTCGATCTCCACGCCAGTAGTCGCCGCCTCATGCGAGATAAACACTTCGTCGTCCGTATTCTCTCCAAAGCGAATCATGGCTGGCGTCTGTAGAGGCAGCGTGCCCATGCGCCCCTGGCCTTGAACCGTGATCCAACCGCTAGCACCTGGGTCCTGCAACGTACACTTGGCTCCCGGTTCAACCGTTAGTTCCTTGGCACTAAACAATTGCTGACCGTCGATGGTGCCGTACACGATCCATTTATCCGAGTATCCCGGACCACTTCGCTGGGGATCCTCGATGGGCTCGATATAGTTGGCATTCTTAAAGTGCGTATCGACGTTCTTTTCCCAATCCAATTGCCCGATAATAAAGTCGAGGTCTTGGTGTTTGTCTTCGGGCATGTCTTTGACCAACAGCGACCAAGGAACATATCGTCCTTCAACGATCGATTGGAACATGCCAAACACGTCGCTGCCCCATTGGGGCTCGTAGGTGCACAACGAGCCCGGTGCGTGCAGCACACCCGGAGGAATCAACCAACCTGTGCCACGCTTCAGCCGGTAAGCCTTGGACAAATCCAGAATGCCATTGTCACCTTGGTTCCAGTTTTCCAGGCACTTGCGCAGTTGGTCTTTGGTCGTCCCGGGCTCGAGTCCCATAAACGTGTAGCAGAAGTTATTGTCGACATTGTTGTACTGCGGAGGAAAGTAGTAACTCTCTGGTTTGCCTTCTTGGCCGACGAGCGCCGCATCTTCGGCGGATTGGTGCATGTGATGAGGAATGGGCCCCATATTGTCAAAGAACTTGGAATAAACCGGCCAGCGCTGGTACTTGTTCATGAGCGACTCACCGATCAGGCGCGTTCCGGCCTCGGCCACGGCATCCCGCAACAAGAACTTCTGACCTTCGAACAGGCACATGCTCAAACCTTCGTGCCACACGCGGCCTTCATTGGCAGCTTCGGTAGTGCTGGAAAACCAGCGTTCGTCGATGCCACCACGATCAGCTCCGAAAGCATACAAGTCCTGGGGAGCCAACTTGATTCTGCGACCCGGATGAAGAAAGCTGCGCGGCACCCAAGTCGGCGTCAATCGCAACAACCCTTGGCCCGCGTCCAGGGCACTGTCTAACAAGCGGGCCACATTATCGCCCGTGGCCAATCCATCATCTAACTTGGTGGTCATGACTATCTCTACATCGATTACAAACGGTGAGCTACGGCATGTCGGTGGGAATCGGTGAGGGAGAATTGTGACAAGGTTGGCTCACCGATGCTGGTAATGGAGCCCGCGTGCAGGCGCCATTCGAGCTGCCGAGGGTTCGCGCGAATCGACGCTGACTTCCAGCCCAATTCAACGGCGAGGGCTCCACCAGAGCGTATGCCGCGCAAAGCACGGACCGCGATTTCCGAACGGCAGCCGAGTAACTTGGAGACAGCCTGTTTTATTCCGAGCAGACTGCGGTTACAAGTAAGGTGCAGTGTTTTTTAAGGTCCAGTGTTTTTGAGGCGTTGTGGCTTCAACGTGCAGCGTTTCCGAGTCGAAGCTTTCATTGTCGAATCCGTTTTATTGTAAAGTATTTGTCGTCACTCTTTAGCTCGACCCCGCCAGATCGCACACCCAATAGACCATTCACCGTCTACCGCCATCGTCGGTCCACGATCGATTTGTCGATCCGCAATGTATCAAACCCTAACGGCAAAACGTGACCTCTGCGCGTGCTGCGGCCCCCACAGTTTCGACGATTCCTTAGCTCATCCACACTCATAGCGGAGTGGCCCCATGCGCGTTGACCTTCCTGAAGTCCAAGATGCGGTCTCTCCTCCCGAGATGAGCGTGCCCTTGAGTGGAGGGAACACGGTGCCGGTGTCCGCGGGCCAGTTCCACTTGCAGCGTCTCCAGCTGACCGAAGGGCTGTCCGCAGGCGTGGAGCTGCTGCTTGTCGAATCTGACTTGGTTCGGGTAGCCATTTGCCCGACGCGTGGCATGAGTCTATGGAAAGCGCACTTGAATGGCATTCCCTGTGGTTGGAAGTCGCCCGTACATGGACCCGTGCATCCCAACTGGGTCGCCATTGATGAAAGCAGTGGGATTGGCTGGCTAGACGGGTTTGACGAACTATTGGTCCGCTGTGGACTGCGCAATTTTGGTGCGCCTGACTTTGATGACCAAGGTCGTTTGCAGTATCCGCTGCACGGACGTGTCGGCAATCTTCCGGCGCGTAACCTAAGCGTTTCCGTCGACCCGTCACACTCGTTGTTAGAAGTGACCGCTACGGTCGATGAGGTTCGTTTCTTGCAAACGAATCTCAGGTTGCAAGTCAAATACTCGTTCATGTTCGGCGTTCCGCGCATCGATGTGCATGACGTCGTGACCAACGTGGGAGGCTCACCCACGACAATTCAGATGCTGTATCACGTCAACATGGGAGCACCTTTGTTGGAAGGTGGGGCGAAAATGCATGTCCCGGCCAACAAAATCGTAGCCCGCGACGCACATGCGGCGAGCGATCTTGCCCATTGGAAGACCTACTTGCCACCCACGGCCGATTACAAAGAGCAAGTCTACTTTTCGGACGCCAATGCCGATTCGTCAGGTTGGGCTTCCGCGCTACTCTCGTCCGCCGACGCAAGCCGAGGATTCGCCGTCCACTTTCGAACGAACACCTTGCCGTACTTCACCCAATGGAAGAATACCGTGGCCGAATCCGACGGCTACGTGACCGGATTGGAACCCGGAACTGGATTTCCCAATCCCCGGTCGTTCGAAGACGAGCATGGACGCGTGGTGCCCTTGGAAGCAGGCGAATCACGTGAATTCCAAGTCCGTTTGGAAGGCATCAACGATAGAAAAGCGCTGGCCAACATGGCGACCGGCATCGACGCGCTCCAGTCAACTCCGCTTCCCACGCACGAACACGATGCCGATTGGTGTGTACCGCGTTAGCACTTCGCTGGTAGAACGTCTCGCAGCGGTCGGTATTGTCGTGCGACCGCGATGGCTCACGTTACAACACTGCGCAACGTCCAAGCACAACAAGGTAGCAATCCCAGTCGCGCACCAGTTGGTTCGATCAAAAACAAGAATAAGCCGAGTCGATGATTCAGCAGAGGCAGCCAACCGACAACCAACATCGCTGGCCGTTGGTGCTCTGTCTGTTGATCGCAGGTCTAGTGCGATTGACTGTGTTGTGGGCGGGGTTCGATTCACTAAGCGACGACCCAGATTCCTATCGTCGACTGGCAGTTCATTGGCAGGTTTCGGGAGTGTTCGGATTCCCGACCGAAGATGGTGGTTCACGGCCCACAGCATATCGGCCTCCGTTGTACCCATGGCTGCTCAGCTGGTTCGTTTCGGACCGGCAGCTAGGGAATCTGCCGGTGGCTGGCCTGCATTGGATGATGGGCATGGCTACGGTGTGGTTAACCCATGTCGTTGCTCGGCGTTTGGTTAAAGCTTGGGCCTGGTTGCCTACACTGGCGGTGGCCTGCGACCCTCTTTTGCTCCGATCCAGCCAACTAGTCATGACCGAAACGCTAGCGGCATTGCTGACAATGCTACTTTGGTTCATCTGGTTGCAAACAAATATCGAAGGCACATCGCCGCGCCAGTCACCACGTAACATCGTGCGCGATGTCTTCTGGCGTGATGGCCGATGTTTCGGATTGGGTTTGGCACTTGGTTGCTGTGTGTTGACACGGCCCACGGCGGCGCCTTGCGCTCTAGTTTGCATGGCTGGTCTGGCTTGGTTCTCCGGCGGAACTTATTGGCAACGCCTTCGGCCAGTTGTCTGGTGCGGCTTGGGGGTCGGGCTTTTTGTCGTTCCATGGACCCTACGCAATCAGCAAGCGCTAGGACATCCTGTGTGGGCCACGACGCACGGCGGCTACACACTGCTGTTGGCCAACAATCCGCCTTTGTACGAGCACTTTCGGTCGAGAGGCGTCTCGCGGGGTTGGAACGCAGACAGCTTTCACGCTGCATGGGCGGCCCGCCACCATCGCGATCCAGCTGTAGAGTCGCCGACACAGGCCTCGTATTGGCAACCGTCGGCACCATTACCTCAACCAGGCTCTGCAAAAACAGGTATCAACGAATCGTGGGATGAACTGGCCGACGATCGGCTGGCCTATCAGGCGGCTTGGGCGACGATCGCCCGAGAACCGGCCATGTTCTTGAAGTCCTGCCTGATTCGCGCCGGGTGGTTTTGGGCTTGGTGGCCTCATCGCTCCGGCGTGTCAGCTATCGGTATCGGGATCTGGTATGCCCTGTGGAGCGGTCCGGCACTGCTAGGCGCCTGGACCGTCGCGCGCCGTCGCCGCTGGCGCAATTGGTGGCCCGCTGCCGCACTGATCATCACTTTGACCGCCGTTCACGCCGTCTATTGGGGAAATATGCGCATGCGCGCGCCGCTGATGGGCATGATCTACGTGTTTGCCTGCGTGAGTTGCCCTTCATCCGGGGCGAGCGCTGCCAGGTCGGATCGATCAGATAACAAGCTTACGTAGCAATTGCGAAGTCTTTTTCGCATTTCCAAAACAAGGGCAAAATTAACGTCCACCACATTGAACGTTCGAAGCAATTCGTTAGAGTGCGGTTCATGTCATCTGGATCCACCACCCATCGAAGTCGAGCGGCAAAATCCGTTTTCGGCCGCAAGCGTCGTCATAGGCGTCGTCGCGTATCCAAGTTGGCTTACCGCGGGAAACATCGCCTGTTCAGCTTCGTGGGTGACATTGGTTGGTACATCAAGGAAGAAACGGCACAGACCACGCGTTTGATTAGCCGTTCGCGACGCTTCTTGAGAGACAGTTTGGCCGAGTTTCTAGCCAAGTTTCGCGCTTAAGACCACGCGTGCGCAGCCCGTCCCAACCATAAGACAGCGCGGGACGAAAGTACGCGTCAGTATCCGAGCGCAGCCCCATCTTTTCGGGCTTCGGTGGCCCCATGCAAGATGCCGCGTTCCCAATCGATGTAGATCCCCTGGTAACCACCAAAGCTGCCTCCGCTGTCAGTCTTGTGCCCTTTGGCCTGCAACGCCGTGACCGTCGCGGACGGAATACCGGATTCCAGTAGCACGGTACCACCGCCCTCCCCTTCCGGCACTCCCGTTGGCGTTGCGCTGCCATCGTGACGGAT
>JANQOL010000462.1 GCA_028289675.1 Pirellulaceae bacterium | reverse complement strand
CATCTGGACATGTGGTATGCTCAGTCCCATCCCGTGGAGGACTTTGCGGAGACGTTTGCTGTCTGGCTGCGGCCCCGCTCTCGCTGGAAGACTCAATATCGCGGCTGGCCCGCTCTCAGGAAGCTCGAATACGTGTGCGAAACGATGGAATCGCTCAAGAACCGCAAGCTGCGAGTTTGCTCCCGGGCGCACGTTGACCCGTTGCGGTCTTTGAAGAAGACGTTGCGTGAACACTATGAGAACAAACGTGCGCACTACGGTTTGGAGCACCCGAGCTTCTATGATCGCGACCTGCGGCGGCTGTTTTCCGATAAACCCGAACACGCCAAAAACGCGACCGCCTGCGCATTCTTGCGGCGCCGGAGAACCGAGCTACGCAAGAGCGTGGCCAAGTGGACCGGGGAGTATCAGTACACAATCGATCAGGTACTGTCCGAAATGATCGAACGGTGCCGGGAACTCAAGCTGCGGTTGTCCGAGAGCGAGGTCGATACCAAGCGTGACGTCATGATTTTGTTGACCGTGCAAACTATGAATTTTCTCCATGAAGGTCATCACCGAGTCGCGCTATGAGGCAGCTGCGTGTATTAGCTCTGGTCAATGAGAATCTTGTACCTCCGGACAGCCTAGAAGGCCGTTCGGACAAAGAGATTGACGAGTGGAAGACCGAATATGACGTGATCACGACGTTGCGGGAGATGGGGCATCAAGTCGAAGTGCTGGGGCTGAGCGACGATCTCTCGCCCCTCCGCAATGCAATCCACAAGCGAAGTCCGCATATCGCTTTCAATCTTCTCGAAGAGTTTCATGGGGTGGTCACCTACGATCAGGCCATCGTCAGCTACTTGGAATTGATGCGGCAGCCCTACAGCGGCTGCAATCCACGCGGCCTGCTACTGTCTAAAGACAAGGCGCTATCCAAGAAAATCCTGTCGTATCATCGCATTCCGTCGCCCAAGTTCGCGGTGTTCCCCTTGGGCCGCAAAGTGGTGCGGCCGCAAAAACTGAAGTTTCCAATTTTTGTCAAATCCGTCATCGACGACGCATCTCTGGGGATTTCCCAAGCGTCGGTGGTTTACGACGACAAAGAACTGGCCGATCGCGTGGCCTTTGTCCACGAACACACGATGGCCGACGCGTTGGCCGAAGAGTTTATCGAAGGCCGCGAATTGTACGTGGGCATCATCGGCAACGACCGCCTACAGACTTTCCCAATCTGGGAACTCCTGTTCACCAAGAGCGATGCCCCCATTATCGCGACTCGCAAAGTCAAGTGGGATCGCAAGTACCAGGAGAAGCTGGGCGTAAAAACCGACATGGCTGAAGGGCTGTCGCCGGCGGTCGAGAAGCAAATCGAACGAATCGCCAAGCGTGTGTACAAAGCGTTGGACCTGAGCGGCTACGCCCGCATGGACTTGCGCATGCGAGCCGATGGGCGGGTCTATGTACTGGAAGCCAACGCCAATCCCAATCTGTCCTTCGGCGAGGACTATGCCGAGTCCGCTGAGAAGGCCGACATGTCCTACGAAGACCTGCTCAGCAAAATCATTGGGCTCGGCCTACGCTATCGAGCGCCCTGGAAGCTGTAAGCTGCAGTCGCCGTCCTTAGGGGCCTTTTCTGTGTCGCCGGCTCTGGCCGCGAGCTTCTTGCCCAGCGGCTTCCGTGCCAGCCAGCGACAGAACTGCCTACTCGCTGTCGACTTCATCAACGGCCGGCGCGGCGTCCGGTGGTGAATCTTGAGTTCCCTCGGGGCGATGTCCGATGTTCGTCCTGGCCACGAACAAACCGATGAAGGCGGCAGGAATCAGTCCCCATAGAATGCGTGCGGTCGGCCAAGGTGTGTCGGGAACGTTGGACGGCAGTGGCAATTCCGTCTTGACGGCGGCAAGCGCCAGCCCGGCCACCATCACAAACGCCCAGACTCCGACGATGCCGCCGAACAATCCGGCTACCGCAGCCGTCACGCGGCCGCCCCGGTGCACTGCGGCGATGCCGGCACCCGCGCCGATGCACGCCCAGAGCACCGAATTGCCAACGGCAGCCAAAGTGCTGGTATCGTTGCCGGCTGCCACTAACACATCGTTGTCGCGCAGGATCTGCCAGGTCAGTGCGGCCAACAACCCGCCTAGGGCACCGCTGATCACGCCAACCAGTAGTCCGAGCCCAAGCCGTTGAGGTAGCCCGGCTCCCGTGCTAGCCAACACGCTAACCAGACATACGACCAACGCACCGGCAACGGTGGCTGACAACGTCGTGTTCTTGATTAACAGTTGCCGATCCAGCTTGGTAACCAAATCAAAGTCAACGTTGGCGTTCACGTTGCTCAGCGATGCGGCAACGTCCGGCGGATAAGTAAAGAAGTGTCCTAAAGAAAGTGCGCTACAACCGGCTAACACGCCGCCTAAGATGGCCACCAAAGTCAAACACGCAACGTAGCTCAACCCCCTCACGGGCGTTGCAGTCGAAGTATCGTTCATGAGCATTCCAAGGAGAGGGAAAAGAGCAGCGGGCAGTGAATTTCCGTGAAGCAGTGAATTTCCGCGAAAAGGTGCGGACAGTCTACCACCGACCTCGATCGGAATCCATTTGCCGTTTCCCGCGACCAACCTGCCGTGTCTACCAGCGGGACGCCTGGCGGATCTCAGAATGCATACCAACGCGCATCCAACTTTTACCCGGTAGGAATTCGCCATCAGACAACTTGCCTCCACCACGTCCACACTGGAGCTTGTTCGATGGCAACCAAGTTTCTCTGCTATCGGGCGAAGATCCACCGGCGTTTAACGAATAGGTCGCCCGGGGCTAGGTCGCTTGGGGCATCAATGGCTGATGCCACGGTGACCCATTGACGATTGCGGCGGGGTGCCCCACCTGAATTGGTGTTTCTTTGTTTCTTAGGGTGGGGTGTTGGTGTCGGGCGGGGACCTAATCATTGGCCGCCGGTAGATTTCCACGGACTACGACCTGGAGAGCCAGAGACGCTTATTGAAACGTATGCGGCATTCCGCTAACATTTAAGGTTCCTTTTTCCTCTTTGGGGTTTTCTTGTTGGGAGTATTACACATGAAGAAAACTGTATTCAGACGGCAGGGTTTCACGCTGGTGGAACTGCTGGTCGTCATCGCCATCATCGGGATCCTGGTCGGACTCCTGTTGCCGGCGGTTCAGGCAGCCCGCGAAGCGGCGCGACGAATGCAATGCCAGAACAACCTGAAACAACTGGGTTTGGCGCTGCACAATTACCACGATGCGCATAAGAAGTTTGTAGGGCGTAGTAACGGTACTGCGCAAGGTAATGCAAATGGATTGGGCGACAGTAACCGCAGCCGACGTGCTGGTTGGATTTCTATGTTGCCGTTCCTTGAGCAAAGCAACATGTGGAACACGATTTCCGCCGGTGACGCCAACAACTCGCCGCAAGGTCCTCGGGCTTGGCGTGGTTGGGTAGCTTGGAACAACTCGCCCAGCTTCATGCGTTGCCCGTCGGACTCTGGTTACGCCAACACCATTCGTACCAACAGCTACGCCTTCTGTGCGGGTGACCGTGTTGATGGTTTGATGAACGGTACCAATGGCCGTCACTTGCGTGGTATCTTCGGACCTCGCCCCCGTTGGCATAACACCAACATCAACAATCGTATCGCCAACGTTTATCGCATGGCCGATGTACTGGATGGAACAAGTAACACCATCGCCTTCAGCGAACGACTGTGTCAGCAGCGAACTCCGATTCGCGGTCAAAGTCCCGTTACCGTTGGTCCTGGACAAGTCGAGATCGTCTTGGGTGTTCACACTCGAGTTGGCGGTCTGCGAAACAACCCATCGTTGTGCTACACCGTGGCTGACGGACGTTTCTTTGTAGACGGCTCGCAGATTCAGTCTCGATTCGGTATCGCCTGGCAAGACGCCCAGCCGATGTACAACGCGTTCAACTGTGTCTTGCCCCCGAATGCTCCCGCGTGTGCGGACGGTGGTAACTGGGGTGACTCGCACCACTTGGTTATTCCGCCTGCAAGTCGCCACACCGGTGGTGTCAACGCGGCGTTCGCCGACGGTTCGGTTCACTTCATCAGTGAGAACATCGACTCCGGTAACACCAGCATCGGACAACCATTCTTTGGTCCGTCCAACTACGGTGTCTGGGGTGCTCTGGGCTCCAAAGATGGTGGCGAGATCAACTCGCTCGAGCTTTAAAGTTTAGACTCGGGTAGACCTACCTGATTCACTAATCGCCGAACACGCAGCGCCGCCCGCTGGACCATCCGGTTCGCGGGCGGGCTGTCTGTCTCGGCGATTTTTTTTGCTATATTGTTAGTTTGCCAGCTATTTCCGAAGGACCATGAATCATGACCCGAAAGTACGTTCCCTGGATAGTCGTTGCCGCCTACGCCTGCATTTTGACCGGATGTGGCGGTACGCCCCTGATCCCCGTTTCCGGCAAGGTGACCGAAGGTGGTAGCCCGCTCGAAGGCGTTGCCGTGACTTTTGTTCCAAATTCGGGAGACACGGAAATTGCCGTCGGTGTGACCGACGCCAGCGGCGCCTACCAGCTCAAGACCAAGGGCGAGGATGGTGCGATGCCAGGGGACTACAAGGTCACTCTGGCGAAGTATGAAGGCGGCGAAACCGATGAAGCTGGCGCTGGTGGCGAGCTGGCAGACCCTTACGATATCACCGACGAATATCCGGATGACTTTGACGAGGATGCCCAAAACGAAGAAGCCAACAAGACCGCTACGAACGCTCTGCCGCCCTGGTACGCGGACGGTGAGACTTCTGGCTTGACAGCGACCGTGGCTGAAGGTGGCGGCAGCATCGACTTTGCGGTCGAAAGAAAGAAGTAGTCAGCGCGTAGCGCTGATCGCGATCAAGCGACACCAAAATTTACCTGCACAGCGGCCAATGGCCGCTGTTTTTATTTCGGGTGCGAGAAAGGTCGCGATTTCCAGCCCGTCGCCTCGATCCGCCGCAATTCCCGCTGGATATCTTGTCCCTCATAGAACGACAGCCAGCCGCGGAGAACTTGTCGCTCGCCGGGGGCAGTATCGGGAAACTTGGGATCGCTGTGCAAACACGGACAGGGCGCGTTGCCCCAGCAGCGATGCAGCGGATCCCAGGCGGAGATGATCCAGCGATCTCGAGCTTCGTCGGTAGCGCATGCATAGCCATCTTGATACAGTTTATTGGATTCATTTTGCTGTTCGAAACCGCGAGCCATCCGAAGCATGACACAGTTCTGGACTCGCAAATCGGACAGCGGTTGTTCTGAGCCGTTGTAGAGTCTCATCTCCAGTTGGACGTGGTCTGCATGCGCCTTGGCCAGGGTCTCAAACCGCAAGCCGTTGGGCAGCGTGCGGCCGGAATGGAACACTCCATTCTCGATTGTCCATTCTTGCGGTGGCAACTGCTGACCAGCTTCGGTCCATACGGTTGGAATATGTGTGTGCGCCAGGTAGGTCAGGCCTAGGTTGGACCACAGCGCTTCTGGGACGTCCATGACGACATAGCTGGTTGGATCCCAAGGAGTAAACACACTTAACTTGGTTTCGCGTTGCGGCCGGAGCGCTCCATCCAAGAAACCAATTCTCGGGTGTCTGCCGCCTGGATAGGGTAGGACACGTAGCGGCTGGTCGGGCTGCCGAGCGTCCGGACGGCGATTGCCCAATTTGAGGCGTGCGATGGCCGCGTCAATCTCTGAGTTGGTCAGCCCTGTGGCCCAGCGAATCTCTTGATGGTTGAAGCGATGATGCACGACCATGTTTTCCATCCAGCTCTTGAGCTGCTGCTCATTTGCCGGTCGGCGGGCATTGTTGATACTAGCCATCTCCTCCGTGATCGCGACTTCGGTGCCCTGCCCCAGCAACGCGTCTGCGTGGCACAGACCCAGTCCGGCCCAAAACAGGGCTGCTTCTACCAGTCGCGCAGACATACGCGGCTACCTTACATGAAGTGATTGTTGACAGGACGTCGCGCGACCAATCGCTGGTAAGCGGATCGGCTGCATTGCGACAGCTCGGATATGCATTAGCCGAAGCGCAATAGCATGCGGTTCTTGCGAGAACGCCGGTGGCACTGAGTTTAGTGCGATAGCTGTTGGCGTTCTGATGCCACCTCGGACCAAAAGGAGACAAACTCCGAATGGTGCTGAATGAATTCGTCGCTAAACACGGATTTTAGCAGCATTTCTTTCTGCTGATTGAAACGCACGTGATCACGTTCCTCGTGCGGCTGAAATATGGGAGCCGGTTTATCGTAGACAATGGTCGCCCCCTCGGATCCACCTTGATGGTATTGCGACAATCCCAGTATCCGGTCCGATACGTAGAGTGCCTCATTCAACTCGTGCGTCACGATCAAAATCGTATGCGGTTCCGGCTGATGTTTCGCGCGGGCGTCGATGTTTTCTTGGTAGAGATGGAGCAACATCAGTTGCAGGCTCTCGCGAGTAGATTCGTCCAGAGCCCCAAACGGTTCATCCAACAACAGCAGCTTGGGCCGCATGATCAGTGCCTGCGCAATGGCCACACGCTGGCACATACCGCCCGATAGCTCCGACGGATATTTGCGCTTGGCGTGGCCCAAGCCGACTTGATCCAGCAGCTCGCCAGCTTGTCGCAACTGGTCGGCTCTCTGTGCCCGCCACTTAGGAAACTGAAATACTCGAAATGGAATCGAAGTTTGGTCGAGCATGGGGCCAAAGGCCACGTTTTCCTCGGCGGTCAGGAATGGAAAGAGTGAATAGCGTTGGTAGACGATACCTCGATCTCGATGAGGTTTGCGGTAAGGAGCACCATCCATGACGACCTGGCCGGACTTTGGCGGGTGTGTCCCCAATATCGCCCGCAACAATGTGGATTTACCACTGCCACTGGGGCCTACCAAGGCGACGATTTGACCGCGAGCAATACGCAAGTTCACATTATTGAGAACCTTGTTGTCGCCGAACCAGTGGCTGACCTGTTGACATTCCAGCACGATATCGGGTTGGCCATTCTCCGCTGTGGGCGATGGCTGCTTGGCCGGCGAGGAACTGTCTGCATTCATACGTGGCTCCGGTTCATTCTCCAAACCAGGGGCACAGTTTGCGCCGTGCCCAGATCAAGGCGTAATCTACGACCAAGCCGATGACGCCCAGGAGAAACACGTATACGAAGACAACGGTCATATCCGTGCGTTGATAAAACAATCGCAGGCGGTAGCCAATGCCCTCGCCGGCGACCATCCATTCGGCCGCAACCAGCAGCACTAGCGCGGGTCCGATTTGCAGCCGCGCGGCATCCAGAATGCGAGGTAGTACTTTTTTGAAGATGACATCGGCGATCAACTCGAATTGGCTGGCACCCAAGGTGTACGCTTTGAAAATCAGTTCCTCCGGAACGTCTTTGCGGACGCTGGCCGAAATGGCCTGCGCCAGACTCGGAAGCATACCGAACACGATGATGGCTACGTACATCGAAAAATTGATCTGAATGACGACGAAGAAGATCGGCAACACCGCCGTCGCGGGAACCTTTGAGAAAAACGTAAACGGCGGCATCAGAAACGCGTCTACAGGATCGAGACAACCCATCAACAGGCCAATGACGACTGAACAGAGGATACCGACTAGCAGCGAGGTCAGCAGCCGCAGTCCTGTCGCCTTGAAGTCTTCGACCAACCAGATTTCTTTGCGTTCAAACGCGCCTTGAGGCGTGCACGCGCGAATCAGACCATCTTGGAGAAGCATGCTCCAACTCGGTACCGTTCGATCAACCTTGGTGGGTTGGTCACGAAGCGCCTCGAACTTCTCTGTCTCTTCGGCGTTGCGCTGCAAACCGGACTCGGCTTGTTCGACGCCACGCTCACGCGACGTCTGATCGGTTTCTGCGCGGGCTGTCTCCAGATCCCGCTGCAAGTCAACTCGCTGCTCTTCCAGTTCCGACAGCCGAGTTTGCGCAACCTCCTGCTGTTCCCGACGCGCGGTTCGTTGACGGCTGCTGGCCAATGCCGTGTACAGCAACATGACCAGCAAAATGGACGCCAAGCCCAGCCCGGCACGCCAACTCCCCGAAATCGGTTGTCGAATCACGACGCGACCCTATTCCAGGTTTTCGATGTAAGAGGCATCGAACAGCAATTGCTTCCCGGACTCGGTCCCAAAACCGTACTGAGGTGACTCGACCAATCCTTGTTCGATGCAGAATCCTTCCACGGTTTTCATGGTCTCTTTGAACGCGTCACCCTGCATGAGGGCCAGGCCCTCTTGAGCGTTTTTGTAGAACTGAGTTTGCTTCACTACTGTCTTCATCTCCTCCAGTTCTAGGTTGGAGAACTTGCGGCCCAGCTCGACCAGGGCTTGGTCACCGGATTCGGGTTTGGCCAGTTCCAAGTTCATGGCATAGAACGCGTCGATGATCGCATGGGCAAAGTCTTCGGCTCCTGGTTGTTCCAGCACGTCCCGTCCTAGCACCACCATGTCCACGATTTCTCCGGGGATCTGGCTGGAGTCGAACAGTACTTTGGAATCTGGGCGATCCTTGAGGGTTTGCAGCACAAAAGGATTCCAGACCATGATGGCCTGGTGAGTCCCCTGCTTTTGCGCCATGGCTACCGCCGCGGCACCAGGGTCTTGATTGGTAAATTGGAAATCAGACAGCGGATACTCCTTGCCGTCCGCTTTGCCGATTTCTTCCAGGCAGCGGGCAAAGCAATACTCCGACACCGTGCCCTTGAGGCCATAGACTTTGTGCGTTTTCAAGTCTTCGACGCTGTCGATGCCGACCACCAAACAGGCGTCCGCGCCATTGCTGGTGCTGGTGGGTAAGATGGCTACTCCGTCTCGACTAGGACTGACGATGAGTGCATCCATGTTGGTCATGCACACTGCATCACAGTTCTTTGACGTGAACATATTCAGGCAGCTGTCGTACCCGGCTTCCTTGAGCACGATATCCACATTGTGCTTTTCTTCGATGGTGCCCAGTTTGCCTTCGTCGCCATCGATCAAACCCATTTCATGGGCGACACCGAAGATGGACCAACTGGGATACTCACTCCATGCCAGGGAGAAGCTCGGTACGGGGCCTCCTCCGCCGCTGGATGTCGACCCACCGGTACCTGCGGCCGTGTTTGGAGCTTGTGAACTTGTGCAGCCCAGCCAACAACTGCATAAGCACAGGGCGACAATGGCGAAGTAATGACGTTGCATAGCGAGGCTCCTGATAAGGACGTGACGGCAGTCGACGGGTCGTCCGGACTGCGCGTGCTTCCAGTGACGGCCACCGTGACCGGGTTGTGGTCGCGGGAAGCGGAACAGGCCAAAGGGTGGACAACCTTCGTGGGTGCCGTTCACATGCCACGCGGCATGGAACTTCCACAGTAGGGTTGCCCGGACATTGCTGCCGGACGACCAGCAGGTCGACGTTCTTCGACCTGGCCCAGGCTCGAAGAACGGCATTCGTTGATTGCGTTGGCCGCTTAGGCTTCGGGGATCTTGGCGTCCTGCTGCGGGACGGGATCCTCCGATTCCTGTTGGGACAGTCCAATGAGTGCGTCGAACTCGTCGTCGGCTTCGGACGTTTGGGCGTACTCCAGGAACTCGGCCTCGGCCCGTTGCGTGTCCATGCCCGCCAATTCGCGACTGATCCGTGCATTGGCGGACGCTTTTTGGCGCATTTCTCGCAGCTCGCGCAGCTCTTCGCTGGTGCGATCGTTGGACAAGCCGGTCATCATGTCCGCGATTTGCTTTTCCTCGGACGCTGACAGTACGTCCGCGACCGCGTCGTGTTTTTCTTCCTTGAGCTTTTCCAGCTCTCGCATGAGCGACTGGATTTGCGTTTTGTGTCCGCTGACATTGGCCACCAGTTGCTTCAGATCCTCGTCGATCTCGCTTGCCCGTTGCTGCTTTTCGTTCAACGTGCTCGAGAAATCCTTGAACGCGGCCTGGCACTTGACGTAGTCGGGATCATTCTTGACCGCTGCAACATCGCCGTTGTATTTGTCGACCAACTTCTTGGCCTTGGCGGCCGCCCCGCTGCGTAGCTTTTCCAGTTTTTCGATTTCGGCAGTGATGCTCCGCAGCTTGTCCTTCTTGCTTTCTTCCTGGGCGATCATCGCGCTCACTGCGTCTTTATACTGATTGAGGCGATTGCGTTTTTCTTCGATTACCCGATCGTAGTTGGCAGAGATCACGCCAGGATTCATCCGCAGTGTCTCGCTGGCTTTGTTGACCCGAAAGGTCATCAAATACCACACAGCGCGAAAGTACTTGCCGACAGCCTTGAACATGAATCCTCTCCCCTTACTCTCGTATAAATGATTCGTGGTCCGCAGACGGGTTTTCGATTTCTCGCATCCGCTGTTCGGTACGTTTAGCAATTTGGATGGTGGCTTCCAATTCTTCGCGCATGGAGGCCAGATCCACTGTTTGATCGGTTTGAACTAGTTCGTGGAATTGGTGCACCGTACCTTGGAGCCGGTCCACCGTGATTTCGATTTCGCCCAGGACTTGTTCGCGGTCGGCCAGAACTTTATCGCGGGCTGAGCCCACCAAATTTTCGGACAGTTCCCACAGCCGATACGACTGCTTTAGTTGCCCCACGGCGGCCCCAAATACTTGGCTGACCTGTTCACGAACTTGGGCGCTTCGAAAAGCAGTTCCTGGTTTATTCGCGGCCGTTTCGAACTCATCGCGTATTGATCTTAGCAAAGTAAGATAGTCTTGTGTGCGGTGATCTCGATCGGTCCGGAGCTGGCTGGCTAGCTCGTCCAGCTGCTGAGTTTCACGTCGTAGTTCCGCGTCCAGCTGGGCTTGCATGGCGTCGGCCGTGATGTCTTCGACTTTGAAAATCATACGGGTCATCATCCAACCCAGGCCGCCGAGTACACCAACGACAGCAGCGCCGGTCAAGTAAGGATTGGCTCCTGCCATGGCCCAAGACAGCAACCCGGCACTGATCCCGCCAACGATGGGTAGAACCACGCTGGGCGCGAAGAACAAATCCGAGATGACTTTGCGTTTGACCGAATCCACTGATGTTCTCGTAGCAGTTGCAGAAGGGGCGTCCACCACGGCGAGCCAGTGGCTAGTAGGGAATTTGCCCCACGACAAACGTCACGGATGTCTGGCTGGCTAGTTCGCCTTCCACCGCGCGCAACCTGGCTTGCGGCACGCCATTTTCCAGCAGGTATTGTAGAGCAGCCTCGGCACGTTGTTTAGCCAGCAGCCGGTTGGCCTCCGCGTCTCCACGGGAACTGGCGTTTCCGCGAACTAGCAGATAGTAGCGCGGAAAGCTCTCCAAGGTGGCGATCAGGGAATCCAATTTGACTTGGCTCGACCGGGTCAGTTTCGACGTGCCGCGAGCGTAGATCAGCGGCGGTACGTCAACGGTGCCCACTGGCTCCAGGCGTTGCCACTGGTCGGCGTTTAAAGCGGCCAGCTCCTGTTGCTCTCGGATCGACTCGCGCGAGCTTCCCGGGTGAAAATCGGCGGCGTGCAGTTGCCCTAAGATCTGCTCGTAAAACAAACGGCTGGACTTTCCGCCGGTGGGATCTCCGGCGAGGCCGTCGGTGTTCATCAACACGTTCTTGATGCCATCGATCATGTCTTCGATGTGGGCGACCGAAGCTCTCCGCAAACCGAAATGCGCCATGTTCTCTTGAGTGTTCTTCCATTGAATGCCCTGCACCAAACGCTCGGCCTGTGCGTCCGAGATGTCCGTGCCTTGCTCGCGCGCGTCGGCCAGTACCACATCCGTAAGCTGGCCCGACGAATTGATTTCATACAGCGCGCTAAAGTAACACTCCAAGACGTCTTTAACCGTGGCCTGATTCTTGACCAAATAGTCGCGATTGACGACCAGCGCGTCCACAATGAACCCTGACTGGCCGTGGCTGTCGAACAGCACGTGCAGTTGGTCGTTTTCCAGCATCTGAGATACGACTGGTTCCCAAGTCACGAACACTTCGTTGCCGGCTGGAGTCGCCTGTTGATAGCGCTTGAATACTTCCTTTTCGCTCCCGACGGACTCCAGCGACTGGCTGCTGAGCGTTGGCAAGTGAAACTTGTTCATCAGAAATCGAACCAGAGTTTCGCTCGGGGAGTCGCCGACCAGCACAAACCGCGTCGAGGCATGGTTGAGCGAGTCGACATTGGGAAACTTGGACTTGTAAGCCAGGACCGCGTCGGCGCCTTGAGTCTCGTCGATGATAGCCACGATCGTGGCAGGTAAACTGCCGCGCTTCTGACTCGCCTTCAATAGTGCATCGATCGGAAAGGCTGCCATATGTAGCTTGCCATCGGCCAAGGCTGCCAGGCGCGCGTCGTAGTTGGCGCCGTCGTCGACCAAGTCCATTTTGACGCCGCGACTGCGCAGTTGCTGACGCATTTGTGTCGAGCGCAATACCGCGTAGCCCGAGAAGGCATCCAGGCCCAAACTGAGCTGGGCGCTGTAGTTGGAGTTGCCGGAGGTGGCTTCCAAGACCTCCTCTTGCTGTTGCTCCTCCTGCTTGGCCACGGACGGCACGTACACCATTCGGTAGAGCACCACGCCGATGGACAAAATGATCAGCCAGACTACGCAGGCCAGCAGTATTTTCGCTTTACTCACTGGGACGCTCGTTCGAATTTACTCGGAAGGAGAAAGGATGGGACCCGACGTTACCGGCGGCGGCCTCCCAATATGATACTGGCGACAATGATGAGTATGGCGAACGTCGCAAAGCAACACAGTAGTCCACCAAAGGCCGTGCTGACAGTCGTGCTGCTTGAAGCGCTCGAACCGGTCAGGGAGACATCCACTTGTTGGCCGTCGGCGGACCGAGCTCGGATTGGAGTGTTGCCCGATTTCGCTAGAGAAGCCAACGCTTGCTCCGCGAAGCCCTCCGGCAGGGCGGCTAACATCTCGAAGTCCGCCGCCGCGTCTTGATCGTCCGTCGATGTTTCCGCAAAGCCTTCGGAGATGGCCTTCTCAAGTGCTTGCGGATCGTCGGCACGACGATAATTGTGGACTCGGGTCGCCAGCGAATGGTCCGATTTCAAGTCGACACCGATCACGTCCACCAATAGGCCGCGAGACAGAATGTCCGGCAGGTAGGCGTCCAGCAGACGCGCGTCATTGGCTTCTCCGTCCGTGACCACCAAGAGCCGATAACTGCCGTACACTTGCTGACCGCGCGCCTCCAGCAATTGGTCGGCACCCTGTTTCAGGAACTCTCCCAGCGGAGTTCCTCCTTCGGCCCGAATGCGCCGAATGTTCTGCAACAGTTGTGAACTGTCAACAGGACCAAAGGGTACGACCCAGTGCGATCCATTGACTCGATTGTTCAGCGTCAATACGCCTACCTTGGTCTCGGGCGGCAATTGCGACAGCACGGCGGTCAAGGCTTGTTTCGCCGCATCGATGCGCTGCACACGCCCTTGGTCGGTGCGCATGCGATCTTTCATCGAGCCAGAATCGTCCAACACCACCACGATGTTCTGATCGACGGCGATGGCCGTGGTGGACGCACACATCCATGCGACAACCAGCAAAAAGCACATGCCCAGCCAACGAGGAAATCGCGGTGGTGTCCCACAATGAGCAAGTTGGTTTGCGAATTTCATCTTCTCGGAGCCTTTTGAGTGTTTAAAAAGCGGCTGTGAGCAATTTGCTTTTCGGTGTGCGGTTCTCGTTGTTGCTGCCAACGTTACGTCAGCACCTGGCACCCGTCCCGATTCGGGCGGTCTAGCAGGCCGATGCGATTGGAGCGG
>JANQOL010000456.1 GCA_028289675.1 Pirellulaceae bacterium | reverse complement strand
CTGCGACAGCGGATGCTGTGACACCAACTTGGGTGCTTGCGGCGGTTGCGACGGCGGCTGCGATTCCGCTTGCGGCTGCGACGACGGCCCTTGGAAGCTGATTCAGAATCCCATCGCCGGATTCGACATTGGCGGTTGGGCTCAATTCGGTTGGCACAGCTACAACAATACGCTGTTCAACCAACACGCCGATAACTTCAACCTGCATCAAGCATGGTTGTACGCCGAGAAAGTAGCCGACGGCAGTAACGGTCTTGGACTGGGTGCTCGTATCGACTACCTGTACGGTGTTGACGCACAAGACACGCAAGCCTTTGGTATTGCCAACAACCACTGGGACAACAGCTGGGACAATGGCATCTACGGCCACGCAATCCCTCAGTTGTACGCCGAAGTCGCTTACGGCGATTTGTCGATCAAGGCTGGTCACTTCTTCACGCTGATCGGATACGAAGTCGTTGGTGCCACGGGCAACTTCTTCTACTCGCACAGCTACACGATGTACAACAGCGAGCCGTTCACGCACACCGGCGTTTTGGCTCAGTACAATGCTGCCAATGGCATGACCTTGTACGGTGGCTACGTCATGGGTTGGGACAGCGGTTTTGAAGACAACGGCGATGCCTTCCTGGGTGGTTACTCCTACGACCTGTCGGACAGCATCAACGTCACCAACCAATACATCATCGGACGTTTTGGTGCTGATGAAGTTGGATTCATGACCAGCTCGATCATCACCACGCAACTGAGCGATGCAGTCACTCACGTCTTCTGGGTTGACTTGCTGGACACCGACGGCACCGGCCGCAGTGTTGAGCGTCAGACCTTCGACGTGAACAACTACTTGCTGTTCACCTTGACCGACAAGCTCGTGTGGGGCAACCGCATGGAGTGGTACAACGTCGATAAGGGTGTTTACGGCGTTACGGCTGGCCGCAGCGACATCTATGCCTTCACCACCGGTCTGAACTACTCAGTCGGTAGCAACACGATCGTCCGTCCCGAAGTACGTTGGGACTGGGACAAAGATGGCGTAGTTGGCAACGAGTTGGGGCAAAGCCAAACTACCGTTGGTGCGGACATGATCATGACCTTCTAGCGGCGGCGTCTTGCCCACCACCGATGCAGCTTGCACAGCGGCCGGCGGATTCTCCGTCGGCCGTTTTTCGTCAACGGTCGCCCCGAGGGGGCAATCATGGCGGATGTTCACCAGAGGCTGCTGAGTGGTTGACCGCCAGATTTTCGCTGTGCCATCTCCCTGCGGCACGCGACAGTGCCCTCTCGAGAGCGCGAAAACGGGTTGCCTGGATTCTAGGCGGAGATCGCCCGCATTCTAAGCAGATTGACTCAAGTCGCTGTTGGTTCGAAATTCTGTGGCGGCGCCGCTATTTCTCTAAATTGTTGCCTGGAAATACCTTACCGATTCTCGGCTCACCCGCTTTCGACGACCGGCTCTGCACTTGGCACGCTGCATGCTTGCAATGGCCATCGGGCCAATATCGCTTCTTGATGCGAGGCCTAAGTGTTTTGATCCTGTTGCTAGAAAGGCGGATGATCTCATGTTGTGTACGGTTGTTTCTCGGCGCCTGTGGCGCCTATTAGCTTTCTTTGTCGCTCTCTCAATGTGGTCGCCCGGGCAGGGCTCAGCCACGTTTGCTCAAGAACCGGCAGATGCCACCTCCACGGACGCCCCTGCGGACACGGCGCCCGAGGATCCTGCTCCGGCTGAGGAAGAAGCCACGGAAGATCGTGGCGTCGGCTACGCTCTCGACAATTTCTTCCTGTTCATCGCTGCGGTCATGGTGTTCTTCATGCAGGCAGGCTTTGCCATGGTGGAAGCCGGCTTCAACGCGCAGAAGAACGCGGTCAACATCCTGTTCAAGAATGCCATGGATATCTGCGTGGGTATCTTGTTGTTCTTTTTCGTCGGCTATGGATTGATGTATCCAAAGGTGTACGGTGTCGCGGATCCAAATCCTTACTTCAGTTTCGGTGGCTTTGGCGGCATCACCGGAACCGATGGTGGCGACTTCAGTCCCGAGGTGGCTTGGATGTTTCAAGCGGTGTTCGCAGCCACTGCCGCTACGATCGTCTCGGGTGCCGTCGCCGGCCGGATGAAGGTCGCTGGCTACTTGATCTACAGCGCCGTACTCACTGCGTTCATTTATCCCGTCAGTGGATTTTGGAAGTGGGGTGAAGGCTGGTTGAGCGACATGGGTTTCCAAGATTTTGCTGGATCGGCAGTCGTCCATGGCGTCGGCGGATTTGCCGCGCTGGCCGGAGCGATCGTATTAGGTCCGCGAATTGGTCGATTTGCCAATGGCAAGAGTGTGCCGATGCCCGGCCACAGTTTGCCAATTGCCGCGTTGGGAGTATTCATCCTGTGGTTTGGCTGGTACGGGTTTAATCCTGGTAGTGCTCTGGGTTTCCAAAGCACCGATGCCATCGAAGCGACGATGCACTGTGCGGTGACAACGACGCTGGCTGCCGCCGCGGGTGGACTGGTTGCCACGCTGGTCAGCTGGGGTCTGTTCAGCAAGCCGGACCTGTCGATGGGTCTGAATGGCATCCTGGGTGGCTTGGTCGGCATCACGGCCTGCTGCGATTGTATGTCCAATTTGCAAGCGATCATCGTGGGTGCTGTCGCCGGCGTGCTGATCGTGGCCGGCGTGCTGCTACTCGACAAACTGCAAATCGATGACCCTGTCGGTGCTTTCCCAGTTCACGGACTGTGTGGTATCTGGGGCTGCATGGCGATCGGCATTCTACCCAACGGTTACCTTGCCGATGGCACCACTTCGTTCATGACACAGCTGATTGGTACGGCGGCCATTTGTGGATGGTCGTTTGCGACTATGTTCGCTTTGTTCTTCGTGATGAAGGTTGCCGGCGTGCTTAGAGTAAGTCCAGAGGAGGAGCAAACCGGATTGGACATCTCTGAACACGGCATGCACGCCTACCCGGCGGAAGCCCTGACGAAGGCTGGCTAGTCCAATTCCTAACCGAGTCTACCCAAGCCGCCTGAGCGTCTCGTTTTCGAACGCTTGGGTGGCCTTTTTTCGAAATCTGCTTCGGCACAACGAAGCTTCGGCTCAGTAATTTGAGCCCGAAGGTACCCCACTACGGCCCGCGACGGGTGTCCGCCTCACACGTCCGGGTCGGGGTATTTTCTTCCTGCCCGGAATGAGTACCATGCTCACTGCTTTTCCAGATCGCCCGGCGCTTTGCAAGCATGACCAGGTGGTGTAGGAGTTTTTGGTCGAGGTGGCGGCTAGTGAAATTAATCATTGCAATCGTGCAGCCCAACCGGCTGGAAGCCGTCAAGCAGGCACTGACCGAAGTGGAAGTATTTCGCTTGACAGTGCTCGACTGCCAGGGTTTCGGACGGCAGAAAGGGCAATTGGCCACTCAGCGCCAGCCCGATGCCGGCGTCCAATTGCTACGTAAGGTTCAGTTGCAAATTGCCGTCAACGACGACTTTGTCGAACCCACGGTGGACGCGGTTTTGACCGCGGCCAAGACGGGCGATAAGGGACAAATCGGCGACGGCAAAGTCTTTGTGCTGCCCATGGACGACTGCATTCGCATCCGTACCGGCGAACGCGGCCGTGAGGCCATCTAGGCTACGCCATCCCCGCTGCAATCAGGCGCAAGCTCTTCGCCTGATCCACACAGCCAAGACTCCAAACTTCTATACCAGTCATCTAAACTGGAAGACGCTAGTTTGACTGACACTTGATGCAGCGACTGCGTCAGCGCACCAAGTTATGGCATGCCACACATTACGTCCGGACGCTGGTCTCCAGGTTGCAAGATGAAACAAATCCGACTGCGAAGCCTGCTTGCACTCGTTGCTGCCTGTGCCGTTGGCACTTCCCTCTGGCTCGCCTATGGACCCTGGACGACGTTTGAGACCGCACCTTCCGCCGCCGCTGCGGATCGAACGATTCGAGCCGCACTCGATAGCCGTCAGGTCGTTATCGTAAGTGTTAGTGCAGCTTGGAGCGTGGAATCGAAGAACGCGGAGCAACAAATCCTGGCCAGCCCCACGATTCGGAATGCGGTGGAGACTGGACGGGTTGTGCTCGTGCGTTCCGATGTTACTGCCCCTCAGTCCAATCTTCCCGTCGCGCTGCGAACGAACATCAAAGACCAGCGGTTACCAGCTGTATTCGTCATTTCACCAGCTTCTCCTGATGAACCGGTTGTCTTAGAGGGAAAATCAGTCGCCACTGCCGAAGTTGTGCGTGCCGTTGCGGGAGCCCTGAAGGATAACCGTTGAGTCGATCCTTCACCTTGCGGCCCAAAGAGCAGGTGCTGCCGGCGACCCCAGCTGACATGGAAGATATCACCATGTTGCCAGCCGATCTTCAGTCTTCTCCACCAACATTTGTCGTTCTCAGCGGCAATCGTTTGGCCAGGCACCCGGCGGAAACTAGATTCTTAGAGCAGTATCCGGTCAAGCTTTCCAGTAGGGTATTCCATCCGCGTCTACGCACAGCAGCCCGGCGGTGCAATACCGTGACATGAGTCGTCCAACAATTTGCGTCGGTGGAGACAAGCCTGGATGATATGCGAACGGAGGCGGTGAAAGCAGGTGAATATGAAATCTGAACGCAAAGCCAATCTGCTCGGCTTGGACATTCAAGATGTCCTAGTCGTGCTCTTGCTCTTCGGTGTGTTCTCCTCCATCGCCGCCTGGCACCGCTATCGTCCTCGACAATCCGAATGGTTGGCGCGAGACATGATCCAACACTTGGGTGCCGAGAACAACACCATTGCCAATGCCATCCTACACGGTCGAGGATTCTCGGATCCGTTCCGGGTGGAAACCGGTCCTACGGCATGGATGCCGCCGTTGCTGCCTTACCTGACGGCCGGCTTGTACACCATCTGCGGCAATGATCGCGACCGAGTGGTCGTGTGTGTCGTGTGCTTGCAATGCTTCGTCGTCATCCTGACTGGGTTGATTGTGACGCGATTGGCGACCAACCATGACTGTCGTCTAATTGGTTACGTCGCGGTGGGCGTCGGATTCTCCATGGAATTTCATGAACTCTTCCAGAAAACCCACGACACTTGGTTGGTCTTGCTAGTCTACGACCTGCTGTTAGTCGGACTGTGCGCCCTGGAAAAACCGCCTCGTCAATGGCACCGGTTGCTTGGCTGGGGAGTTTTCGGTGGCGCTGCCGCGTTAGCCAGCCCCACTGCGGGATTTACATGGGCGGGCGCAACGACGATCCGCTGGCTATCAACGACCGACCAATCGACGACGGCCAGGAAATCAGCAATCAAGGCCGTAGCCGCGGTCGCCATCGTGTCTATGCTGGTCGTCACCCCGTGGACCATTCGCAATCGAGTTGTGTTTGGACGTTGGATCCCCATCAAATCAAATGCGGCCTATGAGGTCTGGCAGTCACAATGTTTGGACCAGGATGGCGTGCTGGATAGTTACTCGGCCACACAACATCCATGGTTAGCGGATGGAGAACAACGCCGCGACTATCAACGGCAGGGCGAGCTCGAGTTCCTGGACCAAAAATGGGAACTAGCTTGGACGTCCATCAAGTCGGCTCCGATGGATGCCGCCGAGCGGGTTGCCAATCGTCTGCTGGTGGCTACGTTCTTCTATCAACCATTCAATACGCTGGAGAAAGAGCACTTTACGACCACGTACCTGCGGCTTGTATTTCCGCTACCAGCCTTGGCATTGCTCGTTGCATGGCTGCTAGCGAATCCAGAGCGCAGCGGCACCCTGGCAACTGCCACAAGCCTGTACACGCTGGGATTGCTGCCGTACGTGTTGGTCAGTTACTACGGCAGATATGGCGCGCCGTTGATCGTCGTCAAGATGCTGCTCTTCGTGCTGGCCTACGACGCGCTGCGAAGGCTGGCCATTGCTCGTTGGAAACAACCACAAGCTGCTGCCTAGTCCCGTTCATCCGAGAACTGTTCGAGCCAATACTGCACCTCATCGGCTTGGGGTTCGCTGCGAGCACGGTGTTCCTCCAAGTCCTGCTTATCCGCTTGCTCATTCTCGGTTCTCAGCGATGGCGGCTGCTGCTGCAGGTGGTTGAGAAACGATTCGGAGTCCACCGCAGACGCTCGACGTGCACGCGCGCAACGGCGCACTCGCTGGTCACTAGACACCACCGTCAGTGACTTGGGATGCGAATGCGCTCGGATCAGTTGTTCGAGCAAATCGTCCGCCTCCGGGTGGTCTGCGGCGAAGGTGACCGTCATCCCACTATCACGCACATGATCTTCGGTAAACTCGGATCGCCGCGAAGCATCAAATACGACTTGGGTACTTCTCAACGAGTCCGCCGGCAAGCGGTGCTCCAAGAGCTCTAGCAGCCTCTTGCGCGCACCCAGCAACCAAGCCGCACCCTGGCCTTTGCCCGCCAGATCGCTCTGGAACAATAGGTTGTAGCCATCGATCAACAGCTTCACTGGTGACTCCGGATTCTCGCCACGTCAGATTCTCTCCGACATTGTAGCGTCACATGCTGGCCACAAAAAAACCTCCCGCTGTCGCGGGAGGTTCAGAATGGGTTGGGTGCGATTCAGTAAAGCAGAATACTCTAGTCGTCCCAGCCTTCTTGGGCAAAGACGGCGTCGACGGAATCCAGATACTTGTCAGCGGTGAATGGAGGAGTCGCCAAGTCCACTTGCTGCCAGTTAAAGCTATCGGCCGACCCGAGTACCCGAATCAGTGCGTTGCCCGCGTCGTCATAGACCTTGATAAAGTCTCCGCGTCCCAAGTCCGCCGTAAACACGTTTTGGTTAGCATCGACATAGGTCAGCAATAGAGAAGTTCCATCGTCACTCAGGGCGCCTTCGGCGAAGACGGCATCATCAAAGCCGTCCAATTTGGCACTCCACAGCAGACTATTGTCCGCTCCCACACCAATGTAGGCTCCGTTGTATAGCAGATTCGGGTTGGTGACCATGTAACGCGAGGCCAGCTGATCGATGATGCGAGCATGGCTGGAATTCAATCCCAACACGGCAAAGTTGTAACCCGAAGCATCCTGACCACCCGGCTCGGGAATGTTGATCGTGAACTGGTTCTCAATGGAGTCCAGGTCACCCAGTCCGCCGGGGATATCTGCTCCGTCTTCCATAAAGTGCGGAGCCGCAAAACTGATCACATACTGGCCAGGCCCCAGATTATCGAACGAGTAAGTGCCATCCGACAAGGTCATGATGGTCTGGGTGGGAATGGTTTGGCCCAGCGAAGTTCCGCTGATTGTAATGTGAGCTGCGCCCAAACGTCGTTCGGCAGCATCAATGATTCCATCGCTGGTCTCGTCAATGAACACCGTCCCCGAGATGGTAGTGGGCACGAATGCTTCTACCGTCACATTGACCGTGCCGGTGGCCTGATTGACGTTGCTACCGCCAGTCGGCCCGCTGTCTTGCAAGGTGTATTCGAAGGACGTCGAACCGGTGAAACCGTCCGATGGCGTGAAGGTAATGGTGCCGTCGTTGTTCAGAACCACGGTCCCGTTGGTTGCCGAGGTAGCACTGACGGCGACGATGGACAACGTCTGATCGGATTCGTCGGCCGGCCCCGGTGAATCATTGAGCAACAAATCGGAAACTTGGATGGTCGTAGGCGTGCCGGTGAAAGCCGTCGCCGTGTCCGCACCCGCGACAGGAGCGTCATTGACGGCTCCGACATCCACAGTCACGGTGCCAGTGGCAGAGCCCCCGGCGTCGTCAACCAGCGTATAAGTGAACGTATCACCACCATTGAAGGAACTAGTGGGTGGCGTGTAGGTCACGGTACCGTTGCTCACTGCGACCGTACCACCTGCGGTACTGGTTGAACTAACGCTCGGAATGGAAATGACTTGGCTGGCTTCGTCGGTGGCCGTGGCCGGTCCCGGCAAGTCGTTGCTCAGCATCGTAGCCAGAGTGATTTGGAACGGCGTACCCTCGGTCGTGCTGCCACTGTCGGCGCCTGCGATTGGATCGTCGTTAACGGAGGCCACGGTGACGGTCACGGTGCCCGTTCCGCCCAGGCCGCCATCGTCAGTCGCAGAGTAGGTGAACTCAAAGGTGCCGCTGGTATCCGTAGGCGGAGTATAAATGGCATTGAGATTATCACTTGAAAAAGCGATGTCCCCTTGGCCGCCCAAAATACCAAGACTGGTAACGTCGAGCGTTTGGGAGCTGTCTTCGCCAGCACCCGGCGAGTCATTCGATAGCAGGGTGGAAATCGGAATCGTGACTGCCACATCCTCGTTGGTCGATGCCGTATCGTTGACGATCACTGGCGGATCATTAACGGCAGTCACCTCCACAGTGACGGTTCCTTCGGACTGAATGCTGCCAGCCGCGTCGTCATTTACGGCGTAGGTAAACGTGTCCGTACCAAAGAAGTTGGCGTTCGGAGTGTAGGTGATGGTGCTATCGTTGTTGACTACCACAGAGCCATTCGACGGCAAGATGGTCGTCGTCAGGCCAATCAACGACAACGTCGCCCCTGGATTCGGGTCATCATTGTCCAGCACGTTGATCACAATCCCTGCGGTTGTGTCTTCTGCCACCGTAGCCGAGTCATTGCGAGCGCGGGGTAGCGTACCGGGCTCGACCGTTACGGTTACTGTGGCCGTATCTGTCTCGCCGTCTTGATCCTGCATGGTGTAGGTAAACGTCTCGGTGCCTACAAAACCGGCTTCAGGAGTGTAGACCACACCCGTTCCGTCAGCTCGGCGAACGGCTTCGCCGTTGCCGCTGGTAGCGCCAACCGATACTACGGAAAGAGTATCGCCGGTCTCGTTAGGTCCGCCATTGTCATTCGCCAGTACATCCAACGTGTTGTTTGTCGAATCCTCGTCGACCGTAAACAAGTCGTTGGCAGCCACGGGAGGGTCATTGACCGCCGTCACGTTGATGGTGACGGTGCCCACGTTCGATTGAGTGCCACCCGCGTTTTGAGCGATGTAGGTAATCGTATCCGTGCCCACGAAGTTGGCCGGTGGCGTGTAGACCAGACCATTCAGACTACCTTGGGTGCCAGCCGTCGTGGACGCTGAAAAGACAGTTAACCCAGCGGGCGTATCATTGGAGGTGACATTGCCGTTCAGTGTCAGCGAATTATCTTCAGCCAACGAAAGCGTGTCGTTAATGGCAGTCGGTGCATTGGGATCATTCACCACCGTGATTGTGGGAATCGTTCCATAGTCAACCATGCTGGGTGGGATCACCATCACACCCGTCAGAATGTCAGTCGATGGCGAGTTGTCGGCCTGATTCGGAGTGAAATTGATCGCCCCAGGTGCGATCGCGACCATTGGGATCGTCAGTACGACCTTGGGGTCAGCCGGGTCGGGTAGCGGAATGGTTCGCGAGGCGGCTCCAATATCATCAAATCGAGTGGGCAGCGGTGGATCAACGGTGTTATCGGCTTCGGCAATCGCCGCCCGTCGAGCAAAGTCATAGGTGTCCGAGAAGGTGATCGCGGCGGCTTCCGCTGCACGGTTGGTCTGATCACCTGGCAACACTTCGGTAATCGAGAAATCAAACGTTCCCCCCTGCTGAACCGCCACGTTGGTCGGATCCAGCGTGATCAACGACAAGTCCTGGCCGGACAGCTGGTTGGCAAATCGGATCTCAAAACTGAACCGCGGGATCATGTTCTGCTCGTCCGCAGCCGTGGCAATCGCATCCACGGAAGCCCGCACATTACCGGTCCCGACATTGGACAAGGCTGCCAAGGCTTCCTCCATCGCAGCGGCTATCGCAATATCGGACCTGGGTTGCCCACCGGCAGTCAGCAACGAAATCGGGTCCGTTGTTTGGCCGTCAAACGTCAGCGTAAAGGTGCTGCCGTTTTGCGACCCGGTGAGTTGGTCAGTAAAAAACCGTAGTGATTGAACTTCGCCCACCGCCACGTTGAAGGCGTCGTCATTGTCGAAGTCGATGTCCAGATACGGCGAGTTGATACCTCGCGCACTAAAGCTTCGGTTGTCCTGGACGGACACCTGTAGCTGGAAGATATCTCCAACAGTCACCGTATTGGAGGTCATCTCGTTGCCATCGGAATCCAGAAAGCGATAGGAGAAGACAGCCGTCGGTGTGGTTTCACCTTCCCCATTCAAGTGGTTGATGACGCGCAGCGCATCCGCGACCGTCACATGATTGTCACTGTTGACGTCATAGTAGTAGCCGTCGGTCATCTTGCCGGCTTCCACTTCAGGCAACTCCGAATTGCCATCCGCGTTTAGCTTGTTAATCACCGCCAACGCGTCGGCGGGCGTGACCACGAAATTGCCATCAGTGTCTTCAGGGATGATCTGGTTGTGGTACGGAAAAGGGACGTCCACCGTCAACAACCGGCGGTCTTCCAGGGACTCCAGCCGCAATTTTTGCCTACGGTTGTTGTGAGTTCTCGAGTTACTCTTCAACCTTCGAAGCAATTTACCGATTTGTTTTTTCATCACTGCGCCTAAAGACGTCCAAGAGTTAGGTTAAGAACGTGCGACGGAGCTCTTCGTCACACCGCGTGGAGACAAGCCTTGACGAGATCGGAACCACCTTCCGAAGTTACTCAGATTAGTCAAACCAGGCAGTTTTTGCAATTAAGGCAACCAAGGAGGTTTGCGCTTGGCCAAAATTGATTTCTCAACACGTCGCAGCTTCCGTATTGGCCAAATAATCGCTACCCAGAATAATCCTTAGAATCCATTTGTCACCAAAAGTTCCCTGAGAAATAGCCACCTTAAAGGGTGGTTGGCCATCGTGAATCCCGACGCGTTAACACTCCCCGAAGAAACGCTTCGGACACCATCCAAACCCGGTCTAGACCACGCACAGCGGCTACGTAGTACTGGCCGGTCGACGACAAATTGAGCGCCCGAGATCGTTGGCGGACGCAAGCCATCCAACCCTGCGACTCGTATTAGCCCAACAGCTGTTGGAGCGCTTCGTCTGCGGTAGGCCGCCAATCCCAGTTGGCGAGCGCCAGGTCGTGTTCAACATCGGACTCAGCCACTCGGGCCAAGGCACGCTGGTCCATCGCTGGCTGGCCGGGGGTGTGCTCCGCCAGAGGGAGCGGCACCAGCGAAGCACCGGATTCCCCTTCGCCGATCATCCCGTTGGAACCCGAGAAATCAGATTCCGGCAAGCTGCTCAGAGGATCCATCAGTGGTCCCAGGGGCACGGAATCACCCGACCCTGCGCTACCGCCAGCAGACGCCCCGGACGTCGGGTTCGGACCGATCAATTCACCTTCACCCCCCAGACCAGCCGAGTTGATGGCGTTGACGACTAGCAGGACATCTAGAGCGGATACAAAGCTGTCTCCGCTGACGTCGATGTACGGTGGTGTCGACAATCCGGAACCACGCAGGTCACGGGCACCGTTTTGATTGATTTCATTGACAATCAACAGCACGTCCAGTGCGGACAAGACGGTATCGTCATTGACGTCATTCTCGTCCCGGCTATTTTGCCAATCGCTGGTCGAGGACTCGAATCCAAAATCGACATCCGTCGTAGCGGTGTTGGCAGCCACAGTGGCTACCTGCTGGCCGCCAGCCGGATCTCGAGCGGTGAATTCACTGGACGGCGTCACGCGCACGTTGTAGTTGCCGGCCGGAAGAGATGAGAACGCGTAATGCCCCTGTTCTCCAGTGAATACGGACGTTTCGGGGCCAAACCGCAGGTTGTCCAGGCGGACGGTGGAACTGGCGTGCCCGCCCACAACGACTCTGGCGATGTCAGCGGCACCTCGCTCGATGGTCATCGTTTCCACACCGCCTGACGACAGTTCGGCCGTGGTATAGCGTCCGATCAGCTCACCGGCTGCGTTAAAGGCATCCATCCGCCCGAACGCGTTGTTGAAAGAGCCAATGGCATCGATCGAAACCAGACTTGTCGGCGTGGAAAAGCTAACCTCCAACCGGCGCGTCTCGCTGCTCCAAGACGACAGGTAGGATTGAGCGCTGCGTGAGAATCCGCGGAAGTTCTTTGTACCCGTACTGACTAAATTGTCGGCAAACACGCCAACGCGACCGTCCGCATCGGTCCCCAGGGAGGCCAACGTCACATCCGTGCTGAACCCGCTGGTGAGTTGCCCATCGGGGAAGTCATCCGGTTCGATCGACTTCTTCAGATCCAAGACATTGCCGGATCCATCGACCAATTCGACCGTCCAGAATTGCTGCCCGTACTCGCCAACGTCACGCAATCCGTTCTTGTTACCGTCAATCCACACAAACCCATTGATGCCTGGTACAGACGTCGCGTCCGCTCGGTCTAGTCGTCCGCTAAAGGTGTTGCTGACGACCGTCGATTTGGAGTCGCGAGCTCGAATCTCAATATCGGTGACCCCATCAGGCACGTTAATCGACAAATCCAAATCGACTTGCGCGATGCCCGGCATCGAGTGCAATTGCCAAGGGCCTCCATCAAATCGATATTCGATCTCGCGAATCAAATTGAGGGTGATGTCATTCTTCTGTCCCGCCGGATTCAGATTGGGCAGCGTCTGGACGGTAGCTTCACCGATAAATCGGTAAGTCGAACTCGTTGGATCCAAGTAGCCCGTTCCCGTCAGCCGATGGGGAACATCCAGCACATCGAAAATTCCATCGCCATCGCTGTCCTGCCAGCCGACCATCGCCAACGTGCTGTCCGGCGAGGTGTTGTTGGCGTAGGCCGCGCCCAATAAATCGCCGGCTGCCATGATGCTAGGCTGCTGCACAAATCCTGGTGTCGGATTGTCGTGGGCGTTCAGGTTCTGAGTGTTGTAATATCCACGCCGTTGGAAAAACGTGCCTCCGCCAGGATACTCATCGCGCCCCCAGAAAATGTGGCCCAACTCGTGAGCGAACGTCGATGCCGGCCGGGTGGACGGCACGATCATGAACAGCCCGCCGGCAAAAGCAAACGCGCGGCTGAACGATCCGCCAGCTTGAAACTGACCATCCGAATCATTTTGGGAGGGCACTACGATAATCGTGAACGACCAGTCGGTATCCAGCTTCTCGCGCTGGGCATGATTGAATGCTCGAATATCGCGTTCCAGATTCCCGGTCTGGTTGAAACCAACGGCCGCCAGAAACTCGGTCATGTACAAGGTGTAGTCGTTGGAACGACGGCTGATCGGTTCGTAGCTGGTCTGTACCAACGACGACA
>JANQOL010000449.1 GCA_028289675.1 Pirellulaceae bacterium | reverse complement strand
GCGCTCCCACCCCGGCACCGCTCATGTCAACTTGGAAACCGCCTTGACCAATTTTCAGATCGCGGACCACGTTGGTCCGTGGATTCAGCACCAACCACTCCACAAACAATTTCGCTTCGCCTTGAAACGTATCCCGCGCACTGGCGCTGGGCGTCCGTTGAAGCCAAGCTGCATTGCGACCGTCGCCGCGCAGTAACAACTGGTCCTTGGCCTGCGCATAAGTGATCTGGTAACCGGCTCCCATAAATTGCCCAGACTCCGCCCGACCGTTGAAAGCCACGTTGCCCGTCGCTTGAAACTCCCACGCGCCGGCTTGGCCATTGGAACCGCTGCTCCATGGACTCAGTCCGCTGGTGTCATAAACCTTGAGCTGGTCACAATTGAGTAACATTTCGTCGACGGACAATGTCTGCATTCGGTTGACATCGATTACATCATCCCAATTGCGAATCGGTCCAATGCCCAGTTCAACTTTGCCGTCAAAGATGACTTCCCGACGATCCAAGTAGCCTGCCATACTATCTCGAAACTCTAAGTGCGCTGCCTGCAACTCGGCCCGCTGATCCGACCGGTCGCTGCTTCCCAAAGATGCCATTTGCCCAAGGCCACTGGCGGCGAGGTACTTGGATTTGATCCATCCCGGACCACTGCCGACCAACTGGTTTTGGGCAACGTGGAAGATCAGTGATGGAACCACTATTTGTTCGCGACTTTGTTTGTCGCCATTGCGATCGAGTTCGGACGCGCGAATGTCGACATGCTGGCTGAGTTCAATACGCTCAATCTCGACGGGGCCGGATCCAGCTCGTCCCTGCAAATCCACTGGATTGGCCAACGCTACTCCCAACTGCTCGGCGGAACCCTTGATCCACCAAAAGCTATCGGGCGATGTCGACAGCGCGGCGTCAAATTCAATGTCCCCTTGAATCGTTGCCATGGATCCATCAAACACCATCTTGCCGGTCCAAGTGCAATGCGGAGGGTTCATCCAGCGGACGTCCGAATTCTGCGTGGTTTTGAGTGCGGATGTCGGAATGGTGAACTCACCCGGATCGTTCATCCACACCAAGTTGTGTGTCTGGTCGAAACGAATCAAGCGACCTTGCAGCGAGCCTTCGGCAACAACAATCCGCGCTGGTTGCCCTTCGATCTGCATGTCGGCTTGGCCAAGTCGGTTGGTGGCCAGCAACAATTGGCTGCCTTCGACGTGCCAAGGTACATTCTCGACCTCGCTCACTGGCCTCCACACTTTGACGGGGCCAGCGATTTGCAACTGGTCAATCCAAGTATCGGGGCCCGCGCTGACCAACGTGGCGACCAGTGAACTGCCTGTGACGTTAATCGGCTCTACGGACTCACTTTCGGCAGCGGATTGCGCAATCGCGGCAGCTGAACCCGATGTGCGATCGTTCGTCTGTGCATTCTGTTCGGAGCCGGTTTCGCCCGGCGGCGTTACCCACTCATACATCGCATGGCCCGCGGAATCTCGTAAGGCCAACTCTTCCGAGTCAGTTTGGCCTGGCGTCTTGACCGCCGCGTAGACCAACGTCAGGTCCAATTCCGGTACCTGGGCGCGCAGGCGGGGCGTGGCCAACAACGTGTTGCCGGACGCGTGCACGCGCTGGGGAACAGCCCGACCACTTGGGCTGGTTCTAGCCGCATCGGGAATCAAATCGTCTGTTTCACCATCGCGCAGCCATACCTGATTGCGCAGCCATACCTGATTGCGCAGCCATACCTGCAGCCGTTCAGCGGTCAAAAACCCGTGCCGCGGGCTTTCGATGAGCGTGTTGCCGGTCAGTTCAATCCACTGCTGCTGATTCGACTGCGGATCCGGCATCATTTTGAGAGCTTGTTGCCAACGCACGTGCACTTCTGCCTGACTAGCATCCGCGGGCAATTGCACTTCGCCCGGCCCGTCGGCGACCATCCAACCCAAGTGGCGCACCGCCCCAGGACCGACGGCCTCCGGTGCTGCTTGATATTCGAGGCGTGGAGAACGAAATTGGCTGCCCTGATAGTTCAGCAGTACCGTCGATTGAGTCGCGTTGGGCTGCGCCAGGCGTCCGGAAAACTCGACGCGGCGCCGCTCCAAATCCACTTTCAACAGTTTGGCCCGCGCAGCCACGTCGATCGTGGGCGCCTTGAGCTCGACCCATTTCTCTCCAACGAAGTCCCGTAGCGAATCGACGCCGGCGGCTTCGAATCGCTTTACATGAATGGAGGTGTTCGATGATCCACCGGTCGCCTCTCGCATATTGTCCGGTGGTCGTAGCGCCAGCGTGATCGTCTCGCAAAGGAACTCGTCAGGCGGCAAGTCGCCCAGATGATGCTTGAGCTGCACACCGCTTTGGAGTGTGGCGGTCGAGTTCTTGAAGTCGAACGCAAAATGGCCGCCGCAGGTGGCTTTGATCCGCGCCGGCAGCGAACGCAACTCCGGCTCTCGATCAAAACGCTCGGCATCAAAATCGGCCCAGATGCCTCCTGGAGGCAGAGCCAGATCGATACGGTCAACGTGATACAGTTTCAATTCGTCCAGCGGCCCCCAGGCCGACGAAGACGGATTGGTCTGGCTGCCCAACAGATCACCTCGCAACAGCACATTGAGCGCTCGCCCTTGAATGACGCTGTCATCCCACTCGATGAACACTTGGCTTTCGGTGGACAATTGCCTTCGATCAATCGTCAGGTCCCGCGTGCGGATCGTCCAGGGTTTGGTTTGCGCGTCACCGGCTACTTGCCGTGTCACTTCAATCGCACCGCTCAATTCACCGCGCACGACGGTGGGCACCTTGCCACTGGTGATGTCCAGTGGTTCCTCAAAGTGGATGGTGGCTCCCTCCGCGGCACTAACGATC
>JANQOL010000444.1 GCA_028289675.1 Pirellulaceae bacterium | reverse complement strand
CGCTCGTTGCCGAACCTACCACACCGTAAGGTCGGCGATCACGGGTCATGCCGTGCCAGTCAGTTCTCCAGCCATTGCCATTTTCGTCGTAGCCAAAATACTTGGCCTGAAAATGTACCGCCGCAATCGGCGCAGGCGTCTCGGTGTTCAACTGCAACCGAAACCCTTCACCGCCAGGCTCCGCTTGGGCGCTGACTTGGGCCGAGAAGTTTGAAAGTTCGTGCGCTTGCAAACGCGGATCGTTGGCCGACAAGCCAACGCACAGGGCCGCGTTGTCCACGATGTAATGGCCCCAGAAAGTATCACCCTGGTCACAAGCGAACTGACACGAGTTGTAGCCGTTGACCAAGTCTTGCCGACGCAGATTGAAACTGGGGTACTGGTGAGTGCAATGGTGGCTGGCCGCGCCAACTTCGGGGATCAACCGAGTCGTTCGACCGTTGACGGACACACGCTTGTTCGCCGTGCCCGGATGCCCGCCCCACATCTCCGTCATCAAATCAGCGCGCCGCACCTCCCGCAGGTCTTCTTCAACCTCGATACGCGCCAAGCCGCTGGATCGGACCTCGCTACGCGACGCAAACTGGTCATCGGTCGATGCCGCCGGTGCGTTGACGCGCAACTGGCGACCGTTGAAGTGTGGGTTGGCGAACTCTTCTCCCGGTTCGTACCAATACCGTTGCTCAAATCCGGAGTCATCGAGGGCCGCGTAGGCCAAGCGTTTGAATTCCGTGCGAGTGTTCAGGTGGTTATACGGAAACAACTGAGTCATCAGCACTCCAATGAACTGCTCCTGGGGATCGACCCAAAAATACGTGTTGAACACGCCGCCCCAAGAGTATGTGCCCACCGATGCCACATCATCAGCGACGCCTGCCGGAGTCAAGACTCCAAATCCCAAACCAAAACCGTCGCCATGATCCGGGAACGGAATGCGCATGTCTCCGATGTGGTTGCGAGTCATCAACTCCACGGTTGCAGCTTGCAGCACCCGCGTGCCCTCCAGCTCTCCGCCAGCAAGTAGCATTTGCAGGAATCGGAGATAGTCGCCGGCAGTTGAAACCAGGCCGCTACCACCTGCCTCGAAGCGATTGTCACTGCGGCAGTAATCGTCGGAGAACCGGAGGAATCCAGCCGTAATTGGCTGACTGGACACTAGCTGCAAAGACTGATCTTCCCCGGTGGTGTACAAGGCGGACATCCGCGACCACTTGGCATCGGGAACCGCAAAGAATGTGTCGTTCATGCTCAATGGGCGAAAGAATCTCTCGCGCAAGAACTGCTCCAGCGTCAGGCCGCTGACGGCCTCAATGACGCGCCCCAGAACATCAGTGGACAAACTATAGTCCCAAGCGGAACCGGGCTGGAATTTCAGTGGGACGCGTGCTAACCGTGATACGCGCTGTCCCATAGTTTCGTCCGTTGGGACAAACAGATCTGTGAGATCGTGCTCCCGGTAGATCTCGTCCAATGCGGCGGGGCCAAACCAACCGTAAGTCAGCCCCGAACGATGGGTTAGCAGATCATGAATCGTCGGCTCCCGTGCGGCTGAAGTGGTCGCCAAGCTGGCTCCTGTAGGGTCCACCAAGACGCGCTGACCCGCAAATTCTGGCAGGAAGTTGGAGAGCGGCGCGTCCAGAGTTAAGTGCCCATCTTCTACAAGGCTCATGACGCCTGCGCAGGTAATGATCTTGGTCATCGAGGCGATGCGAAACAATGTATCGGTTTGCATGGCCGTATCTGGCGCCCGGTCACCAACAGCCTGCAAGTATCCGATACGGCCATGCCGGGCAACCGCCGCCACCGCGCCCGCGATCTTCCCCTCGCTGACTTGACGTTCGAGCATCTGAGTGATGTCATCGAGGGCCGGCTTCGATAAACCGATTTCTTGGGGAACTGCGGGCGCGAGTTGTGGTGACTGTGCCGCCAAACTGGAGCACGTCAACGACAAACACAACACATAGAGCAGAGTCTTCACACGGCGCATTAGCCATTCTCACATTGCGGAGAGGAAGTATTCAGGTGGAACTAACGAGGTCTACAGTTTTCGAAGACGAATGTTCTTCATTTCTATCTTCAAGGGATCTCCGGCGTGTAGTTGCCATGCCAAGATTCCTGATTTCCGAAAGTTGGCCAAGTCTTCGTCGATGCCGATCGACATCACGTGACCGTTGATGATGTGAATAAACACCTGGCCAGAAGCAATGACGGTGTAGTCATTCCAATCATCGCGTTTGATGACGCGTTCCAGTTCGGCTGGTTCACCTACCGTTGCAACCTTGTCAATAACTGGCTTCTTTAAGTTCTTGGGATTCGTGCGAACAAAAATGACATCACCACGTTGTCCCATGAACATACGGCCGTTTTCTTCGAAGAACATACCGGAGAACTTGTCTTTGCCTTCGTGCATTTGGTCTTCAAAATCGGCTTGCAGACCTTTGACCACCCACTTGCTGAGCAGCTCGCTGCGATATTGGATGCCAGAGTTGCCACCTCGCACGCGATACGAGAACCGCAGTTCAAAGTCATCCACCGAATCGCGGCGATATACGAGAAACGTATTCTTCTTGGTCGGGTTGTCTTTAGTGGTTTCACCCACGATCGCTCCCGAATCGACGCGCCAAAAACGCTCATCGCCTTCCCAGCCCGCCAAGTCTTGGCCATTGAACAGACTGACAAACCCATCGTCCGCTTCTTGGGCGGACAAACCGGGGTTGAGGAAAACACATATCGTCAAAGCTAAGCCAGCAGTAACAACGAGTTTTTTGGCGAAAATTTGCATCTCTGTCTCCAGGAGTTTTGAGCTAGTGCGAGCCGCACGGGCATTCGGCTTGCTTCATCAACGAAAACACGGCCTGAATCTGCCGAAACAAGGTCACACGAAAATGTAAACCGCTCTAGAAGAGCATTCTGTTTGGTAGGGGCCATTACCGGTCGTGCCAATTCGCGAGTGCAGGGTGCACACCGATATAGCGCGCGGCACAAACGATCTTCATAGCCATACACGTGTGCAGACGCACCATCTGAACGAACTCCGCTCTTGGCGGTCATCGCCCATCAACAAATGGTACTCCAAATCGATTTGACAAACCGGCTAGTGCGAGTCGCACGGACAGATGGCCTGCGTCATCAAAGCTGGTGGTTGCTTATTCCGTCGAAAACGGGCCACTTCAAAAGCAAAATGCTCTAGGTGCTTCCGATCCAGATCAGATAGATCAGCAGCGGTCCTGAAGAACGAGACGTCCATGGCGTCCAGCGACAGCAATCTAGACCATTGCCATCGCGGTTTGCGTCAGTGGAGGTTGGACGGAGCTTAGTTCCAGACGCAATCGCCTTAGCCGCAACAGAGGCATTGGCTGCGTGGTGAGATTGGACATCAGGCTGAGATCAAAATACAGATCGCCGGGCTCGCCCACCGGTCGTGGAGCATGGTTTTTGAACCACAGTTCAATCGCGCCTGCCCAGCTGTCCAGCGTCTCCGCTAGAGTCACACTGCCGGATCCGGCCGTGGCGGAGTCCTTGACGTTAACCATCAGAGGAGCTTGCATAAATACTGGTAGTGGGATGGCCGAAAGATGCGAAGTCACGTCGTACTCATACGTGGACTCGACCTGAATGAGCAAGCTGTCTTCCACATTGTCTTTGAGCAGCGTGTCAAACAAGGTTTGCAACTGTTCACGCAGCGAGCGCACGTGAGGTTTGGTGTGGTTCAAGTTGGCTATGGGGATGACCTGATCCACGTCCAACGTCGGCAATAGCGGGTTCTTGAATTGCACTTTGGACGTCGTATACACGAACGGTTCGGCCGTCGGTTTCCCGGGAATCAGCTCTTGGTTTCGCTTCAGATAGACTGTGGACCACGCATCCTGGCGTTGCAGTACATCCATGTTCGGAAGGCGTACCATCCGGTCTTGAATCGCTTGACCTGCGGAAGCGCTGAGTGGTTTCTGGTCTTTTCGAGAACGATACCAGAAGCAGTAATCACCCTCGCAATTCGCCGTCAGCCGCTGCATCTCGTAGTGTTTCGGGTCCACATAGACTTCAGGATCACCGATACCGGCCGGTGGCTTGCCGAAGACAGTGATGGTCAGCGCGTCGACGCCGTCGATCACCGCGACACCTTCCTGGACGCTGAAAGTGTAGGTCAAGCTTGCATCTCCCTGTCGTGGCAAATAAGCGCTTGCTCGGATCAATCCGTTGTTCTCGGCGGCCTGCGTGATGTCCTTAACCATCTTCAAGAATGCATCCAGCGCTACGGCGGCCTTGGCGACTTCTTCGGCATCTGGAGCGGTTGTCGCGTCAATGGTGCCCAAGTACTGATCAAAATCTTTTTGAACTTTGGGCATCACCGTGACAAATTGAGCAAGCTGATTGAAGGCATCCTCGATTCCCGCCAACATTTGGACCCGTTCGCCGATGTTGAACTCGACAGATGCGTGGACGCGATCTTGCGGGTAATGGTAAGGAAGCGCGTAGGTCAGATCATAGTCCCAACGTGTCAGCTGGCTTAGCTGTTCGCTATTCGGAAAGCTGGCCTGCCCATTCTGGTCACTTAGCGACGCACTGGCCGGAAACGATCGCAGAACCATGGGAACGGTGAATTGTCCCAATTCGACAGACAGTGGTCCTTGTTGGTCGGGAATGACGAAGCTCAGCCAGCTGGACGCCGCATAGTCTTTGATACCGGGTACGGCACCAATCTGGTGTTCGATATTGGCCCCGCGGTATTCGACATCCAACGATACATACGGTACAACCTCGTTGCCTTCGCCGCGTACCAGTCCGGGAGAAGACAACAAGAACGTCAGAGGCTGGCCTTGCTCGTCGACCAAGTTCAATTTTGGAGAGGAAAGGCTGATCGCGGATTTGGCCTCGATAATCTTTGAAGACGACGTAATCGTCCGCGTGCGAGGCGTCAGAATGCCACGATTGAGCGTGTCTTTCAATTCACCGACAGTGATCGTCGTTTTGTCCAGTTCGGCTTCCGAATCCAGTTCCAGTTGCACTTCGGTTTGCGTCGAGTTCAAAGTCGCCCTGACCACTTTGGCGGAATTTGAAAGTTGGTAGTTTTCGACGGACTTCGCCGAGTCTGGATCCAGGCTGAAATTGAACTTCAACACAACTTGCTTCAGCTGGCCGGACGTCGTAGTGGCCGAGTCGAACAGCGGTTCGCGTTCGGTGACGTTGCCATACAAGCGGGGTGCGATAAACACTGTGCGTTGAACTGGGCCCTGCAAGCTGTCGCCTTGGGCGGATTTCACCGCGGAACCAACGGTTAACTGAGTTGTGCGCGGCGTGGCGTCGCCGGATATCGTCAGGAATACGGTACTGCTGCCGGTCGGAACACTGGCTTCCGTCACGGTTAGTCCTCCGGTCAGGACATAGTTGGAAACCGCGCCACCGGTGGTGGCATCGACAGGCTGGTTGAAGCGCACTTGGATCTGCCGGAGTTGGTCGATGGTAGTTGTTGCCGCATTGAATAAGAGCGATTCGGACGCGGTTTTTCGGGCCATCGTCTTCGCGGGTACCGCCGTAGCCGACCCAGGTTGGTCGGCGCTGGCCCGCACATTCATGGCTCGCTGGATGGTCGCCCGCGTGGTGTACGCGTTGCTCAGCCGAGACAGCAGCTGCTGATAGAATGCCTCTCGCGCATGAGTGGGATCAGTGTGCTCGTCGGCGAAAAGCGGAATCATCCACAGTTTCAGAATTCCGGCCAACTTCTTCTTTTGATCAAGAATGTCTTGGAGAAACTCAGCGTTTTGATATTTGTCAACTAGCTGAATGGTGGATGTAAATTTGGGCGATAGCAGACTGTCGAAATCACCTAAGAACTGACGACCCCAGCTATCCATGTCGATATCGATAAAATCGACATTGCGCGAGGGTGTCGGACTCAGACCCTGACCGGAAGTGTAGTCGTAGATCGGAACGCCATGGCCGCTTTCCAACGTGTTGGAAATTGGGCGCGGCGCGAACAAGGTAGGTTCTTGTTGTTCGTCCACTGAAATGCAGATGGCGTCTTCCTGAACACATTGATGTTGGTCGTTACGTTCGCCCAAACGCACGGCCCACACCGTATCGCTCTGCCCGCCCGAGCTGACGCGATGCCGGTTCGTTCCAGTGGCGACTTTCATTTGAAGGGTCTGAGGTTGGGAGAGAGCTGCCTCAAAGTTTTCGGCAAACGTCTTGAGGCCCAATGTGCTGTCACCGCTGTCCAAGTGAGATGTCATTGCCGATACGCGAGTCGTCACTTGCCGGATGCCGGGAGTAGTTTCCAAGTCTCCCAGCGAAATTCCGCCGGTGCGTTTCATAGTAAAAGACAGCGATAATTCGAACAACTGAGACGGATTTAGCTGATCCGCGGTGATGCTATTGGAAATCATCAGATCCGCAGGAGGTGCTTCGGTCTGTGTGCCGAACTGGGATCGATCCTTGATGAACGCGTAGATGCCGGTC
Source organism: Pirellulaceae bacterium (assembly GCA_028289675.1). Classification (GTDB taxonomy): domain Bacteria; phylum Planctomycetota; class Planctomycetia; order Pirellulales; family Pirellulaceae; genus Aureliella. Next base: position 59,701 of record JANQOL010000444.1, on the reverse strand, counting down.
GCATCGACGGTACCGTTAAACAGCCAGTCCAGCAAAGGGCCCGGCTGAACCGGCAACGTGCCAGGTTTTCCGTCATCGCCTCGCAACAAACTGGACTGGATCTCAAACGAGATTCCGTTGGGGTCGGTCAACTGATAGTAGAGACGTCGCAGGACCCGCAAGTCTCGAACCGCGTTTTGCTGAACGGTCGACGACTGGTTGGCGGGATCATTCGGGTAGCTGAATGCGGCCTGTCCATCGACGGACTGTTGTTTTGTGGTGAGCAGATTTCGCACGGCGACAGAGTAGCGATTGCCATCGGTCAGCCCAGACACCGACAGGGTCACACTCAAGCCATCCGCTGAAAGAGTGGCTTGACTGACGTCCACACCTTCTATCGCAAAGTTGCTGGGGTTGTTGGCTGTATTTGGATCCAAAGGTTGCGTGAACTTCAATGCAACCGACTTTTCATCGGTGGCGGTCGCCTGCAAGAGTCCTTGGTAGTGGCTGTTGTCGAAGCTGAGCAGCATTTCCAGTTGCGGATCTGCGCCGAGTTTGGGCGCCAACTGCCACGCAGAAGTAATGGACGGCCACTGACTCAGACCCAACATCGCGTCGGTATACCCGGTCAGCATGGGGGCGCCGTTGAACGGTCCGCGGTCGCCGGCCTTGGGACTGGACAGATCGGTAACGAGGGTATTGCCAAAGTAGTCCTGCCAATCGAAGTCAATTTGCAGCACGGAATTGACGCCGATGTACGGACTTGTCGAAATGGCGGGTAGGTCGGCTTCGTCGGTCAGGCTATGCTTGACGAATTTGGTGTACGGCAGCGCCTGTTTGTAGTGCCATTGGTCCACTCCAGCTGTTAGTGTTCTGGGCGCGCGAATCTTGTCGTGGCTGTCTGGATCCTCCGGTGTGGTGGTCGGACCAGCTGGGAGACCAATCTTGCTGCCCGCAAAGTCGTCATTGGCTTCGACTCGGTAGTTGAGCAAGCTGTACATGTTTTGCAGGAAGACCTCAGGAGACTCCGGCGAGCTCAGGTTGGTCGTCAACTCCGCTGGCACCGGGCGGGCCGCCGCCAAGGCTTCGACTCCAGGAGGCACCGTGGCGGTGCGAAGTCGCGGTCCGCCGCTGATGGTCATCAGTTGGTCGGCACCCAACAGTCCCGGCATGTGTTGGTTTTGCGCGGCCAAGGAAGTGAGGTTGACGCCAAAGTAGTCCGCCAAACTCGCCAGCGTGTTGCCGCCTTTGCTGCTGTCCTGCACCACAACTGTCAGCTTGGGTAGCCGCAACGCTGTACCTGTCGGCAAAGTATCCGGCCAATCGGTCCGCTTCGGATTGGCCTGCTTGAGTTGATCCAACGTGATGCCAAAGTGATCGATGATCTGGCTCAACGCACCACCGGGTGCGTTGGGAGTGACAAAGTACAGGCCATGATCGATGTGCACCTCGACTTTGTCAGCTAGCTTCAGTTCCGTGTTGGTGGGCAACTCGACCAGGTCCCCGACGTTGGAATAGTATCGATACGCTATGTCCGCCAAGGTGTCGGTGTCCGTCAATTTGACCTGCGGCGGCGGATCTTGGGCGGGGTCGGCTTCGGTGAAGACCACCGAGTGGGCTGGGTCGATACTTTCTCCGGTCACGGCTGCGTTCATGTAGTTGCCGATGACATTCTGTGCGTTCGCAGCTTCAGGTCGCGGATACAGGACCACCAGTGTCAGTTGAGCTTCCCCTTTGTCATTGAAGACCCGATCTGGCAGGCCGCTCTTCTGCTCTGAATCGTGATAATACAAATAGAAGCCACCGGAACGAGTGATGCTGGCTTCCCACAGCCAACGCAGGAACTCGGTCTTGGTGTTCAGCAATCCGCGCCCTTGTTCTGCCTGTTCCGCAAACATCTCGATGTCCATCGCAGCAGGTGGCCGCGTGTCCGTGGACAGATTGACCTGCGCGATTCCCAGTGTGATGCCATCTACGGCACCGGTTTGGATACCGGCTCCGTTCTTGGCGTCGGCCGGCGGATAGCTAACGATCAATTGGTCGATCAACGCATCTTGATCGCCCACCGCGGCCAGCAGCCGCTCCAGAGTTGTCGCTGCGTTGCCATCAGCACCCATGATTTCGTAGGTCGACTTCGTTGCGGCAGTGGTCTCAGGCACACGTTTCACCGTGAATTCGATGGTCGATGCCCAGCTGTAGTAGCTGACGTCACTCTTGACCGTGCCACCTGTGGCCTCGTCGTAGCGTCCAATTCTCAGACCAAAGCGCGGATCAAGGGCGCGGTGTGCAGGGTCTGGCAAGTTGATCAGCGTGTCGGGCAGACGCCAGAGCCGCAGTTCCGGGGGACCACCAGGATCTTTGCCGTAGCTCAACCGAATCGAGGACGCAGCCTGCCAAGTCAGCGACGACGTTAACGGGTAGGTCGCCAACTGGCTGGTGTACATCGGTTCGGGGCCCAGCTCGGTCAACTGAGTATTCAGTGGCTGACTTTGCGCGAACTGGGTGACCTGTTGAATAAACTTAGATTCATCCGAACCCGGCGACACGGAAACAGTCAGTTCCGGAACGGGTTCCCACTCCCATTGTTTGTCTTTCTGAACGTACTTCTCGAAAGATAGCCATTGAGGTCCTGCCGATAAGGTTGCTGTAAACGGCTCCGTTCCAATGTCAGGAATTTCAAACTGCTGGCCTGTCAGAGCGTACAGTCCCGCATGCGGTGGCAGTTGCAAATCGTCGCCAACCCACATACCCGGATGTTGCGCGTCAATGATCGGCTGGTCGGCATTTGCCGTGGGTAAGCGCATGCCATGCAGATAATATCGAGAAGCCATGCCCGACAGGTGCTGCATCACCTGAGTGCGTTGGGCTTCTGCCAGCAGTTGTTTCACCTTGAATTGAGTCAAATGGGGCACATCCAAGTTAGGAGTGGCCTGGCCACCGGAACTCTCAGTGACGAATAGAGACTCGATTTTTCCATTGGCAGCCGATGCGCCGAAGATTTCATTCGACACGGCCAGTTGAGTTGCGATGGATTCGAAAGTTTGGCCTGTGGTCGTCTGTAAGTTGAATTGTGGTAGCGACAGTTTGGCAACGGGTAACATCAGATCGGCTTGACTCAGCAGTTTGCTGTCAGCGGTCAACGCCTCGATGGTCACACCCAACGCGTTGGCGACGTCGCCGAGGCACTCGGCGGGTTGAACCGTGTGCGACTTGCCAGACAGGCTCACGGATGCACCCGTCCTTAGAATGCTGGCGCCCGCGTTTTGCTGCGCCAACTGCTGCGCGGTAAAAGCGGACTGATAGATGGCTGCTTTGGCGATGGAATCGAACGTGTCGCTGGCAAGGACTTGGTAGGTGACACCCCCGGTTGCTAGTGACGATCCAGCAGTCAGCAGTTGGTCGACTCGCAGCACGTTCGAACGCACCAACAATCCACTTGCCAACCGGACTTTGAAGTAGCCGGCAATACTTAGCAGCGAGTCACCGGCCCGCGTGGTGTACGTGACAGGGGCGGATTCGGGAGTCGATCGGTATTGAATGATCACGCCAGGCCGCAGAATGGACTGGTTCGCCGCATTCAATGTGGCTACCTCAACAGCCGTTAGCGACTGATTCAACGTGTTGCTCGCGAAATTCTCAAATGACGTATTGTCGTCTTCGACCGGTACGCGGGTTCCGATGGTCAGCGGTTTTCCTGGCGCCAGTTCATGAGTCAAATTGGCGGCGAACAGGCTGTCCAGTGTGTAGGCATCGGCGCCGGAGAGTTGACCTTCGGCGTTGATCCAATCCACGATTCCAGTCGGCGTGTCGGGGTGATTCGGATCCGAGCTATCTTCGATGGGAAACTTAAAATCACGCAGGCCATCGCGGGCGGCTTGTACCATCTGGCGTGCCAGCAGCAGGAAATAGTCGGTCATGACCCACTGGGCCATGGAGTAAGATTGGTCTCCCAGGGCCATAGGGCGAGCATCGTCGCGATCGGCGGCCATTTCATGTTCGACCTGCACTGCCAACTCGTCAAAGTAGCTGCGCAAGAAACTGAGCCCACTGTCGTCAATGGCATTGTATTGAGCGAACGTGTAGTTGTATTCATGCTGATTGCCATAGGCGGGCACATGCAGCTTGATGTCGGGCGCCATTGGGAAATAGGTCGTATGCGGTTCCTGGCCAGTATTGTCCTGATCAGGAGCCTGCCGAACGTTCAATTTGAACTGCGCGGATAGAAACGACTCAATGGCTTCTTCGGGAATCGGAGTGGGCCGATCATCCGAGCTGACCAAGACATTCTCGGTGAGATATCGAAGTTGCGTTTCCGTGACCACCAAATCGTCGATCTGATCGGGCGTGTACGGCTTGCTCTGCAATGCGGCAACCATCCACCGCAAGACCATTTTGGCCAACAACTCGAACGACGAATCTGCTTCCGCCCCACTGGCTTTGAGGGCTGCGGTCTTCTTGTCGGATTGGGGCGCCGCCACGGAGTCCAGCATCAACATGGCCACGTAACAGGGACGCTGATCTGCCGGTTTCTGAGAGTCAGTCTTCCATTCGTCGTGGGCGACCGTCAAAGCTGTAGTAAGCCAACTGGTCAGCGGAGTGGGCTGCGTCGGCGCGCTCAGGCGTGACCAGTTCGGTCCATCGGTCAGCGACAGCAAAATCATCGGTTCCAGCGCCCGATGGACGCGCAACCGCCGGTCAGCCGGAGCTCGCAACAGTTGCTTCTGACTATGTCCGCCCACTTTCCACGGTGCGTCGCCGTGGTTGTCGATCGTAAAGGTTTCCTTCAGTTTCAACGAAAAGCTGAAGGACACGCTGACTTTGAAGAGTCCCAGGTTGATTTTGACACTGACCGAAACGTTGACTGATGCGATCACCGAGATCGTGATGGAGACGTAGGTTTCATACGTCATCTGCAATAGCAGCTTGATTTCGACATTGACGTCGGCTTTGATAATCGCGAAGTCGACAGTGCCGTACAGCTTGCCAATCACGCCTACCGATCCGCGCAACCAGAAGTAGTAGGCTCCCTGGATCTGTGAGTTGCTCTCAGCCAGGCCATTGTTGCCTAGCCGCGGCGTGCCGGTGCCTCCGTCGGGATAGGGGTTCCACTTGCCGAGGACGCCTTCGATGATGCCGACCACTGTCAGGCTAAAGCCAGCGCTCAGAATGCCGTAGTGGACCGACTTGCCAAAGCCGACTTGCAGTCCAAAGCCGAAGACAATGACGGGATTGAACGTGCCGTTGGTCGCCTGCGGAACGCGATTGGTGGACGCGCTGGAGAGTTTGCCAAAGTGGAAGCCGGCAGATCCCATCACCGGAATACCGGGTGCGATGATGCCTTCGATAGAGAATGACCGGGAGAAGTCTTCATCCCACGGAAACCCGATGTCAACTTGGAAGTCACCATTGGTGTAGATCTCGATGCCAAATACAGGCAAGGTCACCGAGTACGCGCCCACACTCAAATGCCGCATGATATCCGGCAGCGTAATCTCGGAGCGGTAGACGCCGACCGTCGGGCTGACCTGCTGGTACATGATTTGAAACTCCAGCCCTTTGAAGATCTTGGCCGCGTCGCCAGCTAGCGCGATGCGGAGACCGTAGATGCTGGGGTCGTTGAAGACGACTTGCATATTGAATACGTAACCTGGCGCGTTTTTTGTCTCCGCCATGGCCAAGCATTCGGTGGGTTGGTAATCGGATTTTGTTGGCAGCGACGGGCGGCCCGGTTTCTTAGGCTTGCCGTTTGCAGACTTGCTGTCTCCGATTTTGAGAATGCCAAAGTCGGCGCCAATCAACCAAGAGCTTTGCGAATCGAACTGCACCGGAGGAATGGTGGGCTTGCCGGGATCAGGAGGCTGCGGCAGATTGCGCATGCACGCGATGGCCTTCTGCACCGTGTTCGTGTCCGGATCAGTGAAGCAAGGCAGTGTTACGTGTTGGCCCATGGCCAGCATGCGAATGTCAAAGTACTTGTTGCCTTGACCGGGAGGCGCCGGAGCGGCTCCCGGCTCCGCAGCATTCCATGGTCCTAGGTTGCCGGTATCGCCGACTTTGTCGTCGCCGATATTCCACGGGAACGAACCCGCTAGGCTGACTTGAACACCATTCTTCGCCGGATCTGCGTTGCCGCGTTCGTAGCTGACGTTGATCCCGTCGATGCGCGCGAATCCCAAGTCGATCGGTCCAATGTTGACCTTAAACGAGACTTGCTTCGTTGAGAAGTTGAACACCAGCTCCAACGCGCTCAAGTTAATGCTGTTCAGGAAGTCCCAAGGGGCCTCCAAGCCAAATTTGGATCCGGTGATCCAGGACACCATGTGTTCGATCAAGAAGCCAACCGTCACGTCGTCGGGAAATTTCAGAGTGCCGACCCACTGCTTCTGGCTATTCTTGCTGACCGATCCGCTCAGTTTCAGATCGGGTATCGTGACACCCCAGCTGGGGCCCTTGTCTGTCGAGAACTTGAGCCAAGTGTTCAGATTGACGCCCAGCCACTCTAGATCAGCATCGATGTTGGCGAAGTAATTGCCCTTTGGTTGCGTGCCCGCTGGCAGCTCGCCTGAAGCAGGTTCAATCAGTGAGTTCGCGTCGACCAAAGGCACCAACACCGCCGCGTTTGATTGACGCAACGGCGGCAGCAGCAACGCTTGGTTCTTCGGGCCGTTGTAGCCGGCTTTCAAAGAGGCTTTCTTGATCAGCAGATCAAGAAAGTCGATCTTCCAATCGCTGATCGAGCCCTCAAAGGTCCAGGATTTGTCTCCGGTGGTTAGTGACAGAGCCAGTTTGTCGATCTGTTTCTTGTCCTGCGAGTCGGTATTGAAATTGAACGGATCTCCGCTCAGCAGCTTGCTGATTTCAATCGGGTTTGTGTTATGGCCACTGAATGTCCATCCCTTCTCAGTGGCGTCGTAAGAAGCTGAGACGCTTAAGCCAATGTTGGTCGACTGTGGCATGAAGACTGTGTTGCCGGTAACACTTCCCGATGTCTCCCCACCACCGTTCTCCACATGGAAGTCGATGCCAGTAATGGTGAAGATGTCGCCAATCTTCCAATCACTCTTCAGTCCGGTAGTTATCGAGTAGCTCTTGGCAGTTGGGTCCACATTGAATTCAAAGGTGGTGATCTCGGTCTTCAAATCAATGGATACACCTGGCAAAAATTTGGTCAGGATGTCGTCCAGCCGGATGGTTCCTTCCGTCAATCCGCCTTGCACTTGAAAACCCGGGATGTGGGTAGAGACTTGGATGGTGCCACCGCCTAAAGTGAATTTTCCGGTGACATCCATTTCCAGCTTGCGATTCTTCAAGCTGCCCGGTTTTTGAATCACCGCGTCCAGCGTTACGGATTGAATACTGAGGTTGATCTCCGGGATCAACTCCCATGGGGTTTGCGTGCCGACGATGAAGCGCGTGAATTCGATACTCCCCGTCGAGAAATCATGAGAAATTTGAAACTGTTGCAGTTCGAAGCCTGCTAGCGTCTTTAACCCAGGTGGCAGGCTAGCAATCAAATTGATTCCGCCCGCCATTTCGTAGACTTGGGCAATGCTTGCGTCGCCGTCTTTCGCGACGGTCCCGGAGATCAACCACTTGTTGTCCGTCGGTGGCAGATTGACGCGCATCTCCAGGTCGGTGTTCTTGATGCGTCCCAGAATGGCACCGGCAGTGGGTGTGGTACCGTTGGTCAAATTGATCTCGAAGCCAGCGTCTTCAATACCGATCCATGGTATGCCCCCTAGCTGCCATGTTTCTTGACTGGTGAATCTACCCAAAGTGCTGAGCGAGCCATTCGCGTCGGTAAACTCCAGCAGCGGCACATCCATGTTCAGCCCGAACGAGCTGGTCTTGCCGGAGACGGTGATCTTGGTGAGTTGATTTTTGTCGTCGCGAGTTGGCGTGATGGTGGCAGTGTCGATGGTCAGGTCATTGCCTGGCAGCAACGCTTGGTAGAAAGAGGCGATGGCCCCTTCGTTTAAGCAAGTGGGAATGAGGCTAAGCTGGCTTTGCGGCGGTGGAGTCGTATGCTCCGTCATGCATTTGTAGAGCGTTTCCAGAGGGCTGTCTTCCGCGGCCAGCAGCATGGGTGTCTTGGGATTGAATTTGCCTTCGTTCTCCTGGTAGACCCCATTCATGACCGCCAGCGTGACATTCAAAATGCCGTTGGTAGGCCGGCTGTAGAACTGTCGAACCTCATCAAAGTATCTGTGGATCTTCGATTCACTCTGGTAAGCCTCCTGGATAAACGTTGCGGTCTTCAGAGCCGCGGCCATACACTGGTCGGGCGGCCTCTTGAGAACTTTGTCATCAATGCCTTCTGTGATGGCGTTGGCGGCAACCTGGCAGTAACCCGCGACGTCGGAGTAGTTATTGCCACTGGCTAACGTGGAGGGATAGAGCACCACATCTGTCTTGGCCAGTTGCGTGTGTCTGAGGTGTAGATAGGGCAACCCCGTGTTGATGGCTTGGCCGGCGGTAGCCGCCCCTTCGAAGATGCTGGGGAGTTTCGCCAGAGAAAATATGTAGTGATAGATTTCTGGTGGCACACCTCCCAGATTGATCAGGAGTACTTGATTGGCGTCGACTTTTGACAACGCGCTTTGAATCAACGTGGGGTCCGGAACGCGTAGCACTGGCAAGAATCGCTTTTCAGCAGCCAGCGTCTGCAGGTACTTCCCGCGTTCTTTGTACGCTTGCATATACTGCTCGTAAGACGCCTGCTTGGTCTGCAATTCCTTGATACTTTTCTCGATTTCACCACGCTCTTCAGGATTGGCCTTGGAGGCTTGTTCTTGCAACTCGACTATCTTGGGAGGCACCTTTTGCAAAAAGGCTTGCATCTGCTTTTCAAAGGTGCTGGGTCCGCCTTTTAAGAGAGCTTCCAATTGAGTCCATACGTCATCAGTGACTTGATCATCGAAGTTGACCAACACCGCGGGACCCTTGGGATAGCCCATCGTCTGAGCTTGCAAGACCGAGATGACTAGCTGTGCCCATAGATTGGACGGGTCCTTCTGAGTCTGGCCGCCCGGCCGTAAGGCATAACTGGGAAGCAAGAAATGCGTTCCCAGGTTTTTTACCAACACCAGGGCATTGGTGACGTGCTTGCGCTGCTGCTCGGGCCCCTTCTTCTCATACGTGTCCCAAGGAATCTCATCAAAGCGGGGCACAGGTTGATGGTAAGCACGGTATTTGAGCTTGGGCCCCGCTTTGTCGGATGCGGGTTCCAATACGGTCTCCAACTCAATTCGATGCGGGTCGTCCTCCTCGTGGCCAGGAAACGTGTACTCGAGTTGCCGACGAATGTACTTGCTCTCTTTGGGTGGCCAGAGGTAGGGTTGTAGCCGCAAGAACAGATAACTGCGTACGACACCGGTGTAGTCGCTGTCTTCGTCAGCGCCACCAGTGAATCCCAACAGTACGTATGGGTATTTGTCTGCATGTTCTTCGAATGTATTCCGAGGAATGAAACGAGCTTGAGCACCATAGAAATCGATGGGATCCAAATTGCCTTCGGTGTAGCCGGGAACAAGCTTGGTCAGCTGTTTCTCCCCGCCACTGGTGACAACCGCGGTAAGCAACTTGCTATAGCCCAGGTCCTGAACCAAGCGCCGCATAATCAGCACTGTCGATGCCTGGTGTCCGAAATTGGCCGAACCGTCGACAAAGATGCGGATCTCCGGCTGTGCCGCCAGCAGCTTACCGATGTCTTTTCGGCCGTGGAGGATGTCTTCATCCCAAGACTTCGACGAGTTGTCTTTTAGCTTGGCGAGCAGTTCCTCAAGCATGGTCAGCCTTCCGGTGCCCTAATGGGCTTGCGAGGGTCATTGGGGTCGCTTCAGCGATGCTAGTGTCTGTTTGTGGTGGCAAGTCTGCCGTTGCTTGGCCAGCTGGCGGTGACAACGGCCAGTCCCAGTCAAATGAGGCGCTCCCAGACTCATTTTTCAATGAGTTCGGGGGCCGGTTCTTGCTTGGCCTGATCCTGGTTGTACATGGCGTACCAACCCAGTCCCTTGGCTTTGCCGTCGCCCTGCGGATTGCCAAACAGGTAGAACAGCGTCGATCCGCCCGGAGGAATTTTCAGCAGTCCGAGAAGCTTGAGGGCGATGTCCGTCAGCATCAACATGAAGGACTCGTCGCCGCTTTGAGTTTTGGCACGGGTGAGCCGCAGCAAACCAATCGACAGTTTGAGCACGGTTTGCAGACTGATCAGCTTGGCACCGCCACCTGTTCCGGGCAGCTGTAGTCCCAACTGCGCCTGGTAGCCGCTGTTGCCCCGGCTGTTGGATGACCAGCCGGTAAACAGTTGCGAGGTTAGATCGATTTTCCCCGCCAGCTCGCCCGGTGAACCCATGTTCAAACGATACCGCAGTCCGTACCAAGGGCTTCCCTCGACACCGTTCAAACGAGCGTCGGTAATCACGCCCAGATAATCCTTGGGTGGTGAGACATCCGGCGTGCCGTGATCGAGCCCTTCCAGCTCCAGTGCAAAGTCGCGAAATAGGCTGCCTACCCGAGGTGTACTCGTAACGGTATCAAAACGCATCTCGTCGACCACAAACGACAGCTCGCGAGTGGTAGGTGCCGCCTTCGGGAACCTCATGCTGATTCCCAGTCCGGAGAACCGAAGGCCCTTGCGCAATTGATCTTCCATGACGATCGGATCGGTGGGTTTGCTCCTGGGCTGGATGTTGTTGCCGAAAGACAGAATGTCGAACGGATAGAATTCGGTCGACTTATCCAGTTCAACACCTTGAGCAACGACTTGAAAGTCCAAAAAGCCGCTCAAGCCAAACCACGAAACGACGTCACCGTACACCTGCAACTTCAAATCACTCTCGATTTGATACTGGGAATCGCCGTCGTCGATGTCCCACAGACGATTGGATTCCAGCGGTTTGATGCGGGCAGCCTCGGACAACGAAATGTGATGCGTCTGAAAAACGTCGCGCAGTTCGGGCGGTACTTCGCCGCCCTGGTTTAGTGCGTCAGAAAACGACTTGTCTAAATCGAACAAATAGCCGGAGCTGCGCGTGGTCAGCTGCGCACTATCGATCTCGATCTTGTTGAAGATGTTACTGTCGAAGTAGAACGTGTTGTCGGCTGTCGAACTAAGGCTGTATACGGGGTTTCCATTGTTGTTCTGATAACCTCCTTGGAGCACGATCGTATTGAACCCATTGCCGCCGGAGCCCATGTGGGTGACTGACATGTCAAACAATCGGTTGAGCGTGAGTTGTGCCAGGCTTTCGAATTTGCTGACAGCCGTGTTTTCAAAGAGGACCTTCAAGGTCAGTAGACGAAAGTCGTAAATCGCGCCGGGAGCGGGGGCGATGGGTTCGGCCGGTTGTCCCTCATCGGGCTGCTGGAAGTCAGGATCGACGTAGTAGATCAGACCGAACATGGAACTGGAGTCGGACAGCTCGATCTGTGGCGCTCCGGGGTCGTTTTGAACTTGACCGATTTCAATGCCGAAGTGATGTGCGTTGAACCGTTCGGGCGCGGATACGCCGGCAGTGATGCCCGCCAGATCCGAGGGGATTTCAGCAATGTTCATCCGCAAGACAAGAATGCCGGTCCAGTTGGGATCTTTGGCAATCGCGTTGAACTTCTCAAAGTAGACGTTGCCGGTTTGCTGACTGGCTTCCTGAAAGTACTTTTGCAGCCAGCCCGAGAGAATGATCTGCTGCGTTGGGTCGGGTGTCGGGTCGTCCTGCGTGCTGGGAGAGGCAAATGTCTCCCGTTGCGTCCATAGATTTGGATTGGACACCAGATTGGATGGCTCTTTAGATCCATCCTGGCGGTCAGCATATTTTGGGTCGTACAGCGGTCCTTTGCGACCCTTGAAGATCATGACATTGTGGTAATCGTTGTAGGCGTTTTGCCCCACATCGGCTTCTAAAGACCAGTCCTCAATGTTCATCTGGTTGAAAAACTGAGACTTGCTGTCACAGGTGCCGTCACCGCCACCGGACATGGCACCCAGTTCCGTTGGATTGGCGACCACCAGCAACAACTGGTTGGTCTGCATGGCCTGCTGCAGCTTGGGTTGCAGCTGGCAAAACGCCATCTGCCGTGTCTGGCCTTGCGGACCATGCAGATTCTGACCCAGCAGCACCTTGGTGAACCGGCCGCCGCCGTCAACGGTGGCGATCAGGCCGGTCGGGGTAGTGGAGTTGGTCGGACTCTGATTGGTCGTGACACCAGTCAGGCATTCCATTTTCGAAGCCGCTTGACTTGGGTTCTGTTTTCCAATCAGATCCCGGCGAGTGGGGCCTAGGACCTCGCGCTCGACGGCTTCGATTTGCTGCTTGTTAAAAGTGGCCACGCCGTCCTGGCTGGGGATGGCGCCGGCGTACGGCGGAATGGGAAAAGTGAAATCGGTATCGGGCAGGACCACGCTAGGGTCTTTGAATCCAAACAACTGCGGGCTGTAACTATGGATCAGTTCGTCGCGACCGTACAGCGACGAGCCCTTGGGCTGGGCCACGTAAGGAATCTGCCCTCTGGTGCCGCTGTCTGGCGGTCGAACCACCGTTCCCCACGCGGTTAAGTAGTTGGGTTTGAGCAGCATCTCGCCAGACTGCAGCGGTTTGCCAACTGGTGACGCTTCAGGGAATGGATAATTGGCCGCGAACGCCGGTTGACGAGCTGCGAAGCGCAAGCGGTCACTAGATGCAGCATCGGTCCCCGCTTGAAAGGCCAAGAATTCGGTGCCGGTCAATCCACACAGCAGATCAAAATGCCCGGTCCGCCCGCCAACTTGCAAGGCATAGTCACCAACCGGACAACTGTGGTACGCCAGCGTGCCATCTTTGACTTGCTCACCGAGCGCGAAAACCAGCCGAGCCGGAATCTCACTGCTGGTTGCTTGGTGAATCCCCAGTGGCAGCAGATCAATGGCGTGTCCATAGATCGTGCGATAGTAGGAAGCCAATCGAGTGGGTATCTGTTGTCCGTTTTGTTTCTGAGTCGTACCCGTAAAAGTTAGTGCTGTACGATCGGTCGTTGTGGGGCATTGAGCGTTCAAAGGGTCACTCAGATCAATGCTGACGGCGAACTGGACTTGATCAGTTGGGCTGGCGCCGTTGTTGGAACTATCGCCTCTGCCGGCGATTGGCAGATATTCATGGATGGCGCTGCGTACCGGCTGCTTGGTTGGAATCGAAAACTGAAACCCCCAGAACAACTGTTCACGCAGTGACTGTTGTTGGATCTCGTCGGTGTATCGCACACAGCCGCGGTATGGACCACTGAAGTCAAGCATCCCATGGTCGGCGCCCGTGGATCGCAGCGTTCCATCGCCGTTGAAGGCGAGACCGATCTTGTTGCCCTGAACGGTGCTCAGGATGACTTGCGTCTCCGACGCCAGCTCGAGGCGAGTCCCATTGGGGATCTTGAACTGCAAGATTTGCTCGATCAGGACGCCGCCTCCCAGACCTCCCTGGATGAAAGTGCCGTCCGGCGCGATTCCCAACAGAGCCACGGTAGGTGGTGAAATATCGGTCGAGTCTCGCAGCCACAGGATCGAGCGGGCTGCCGCCACGGTTCCGGCGACCTTCAATATCGTCTGCACGAATTGACTCGCGGCGTCGGCGTCATCCAGTACGATCGGCGCCGCTGAAAAAGCAAAGTTGGCTCGTAGCGAATCGTCGTGCAGGGCCTGTTCCAGCGATATCGGTTCGCCGTGCCCACGGGGCAAGACGAGCCATACTTGTCCCCGATCCGATTGAGCTTCAGAGCCCATAAAGAGCTGGTTGCTGAAAGGACTTTGGTTGAAGAAAGCCACTGGGAAATCCTCCGTTGAGGCCAGCCGAGTTAAACCGTGAACGTTAACGTGGCAGCCAGGCTGCTTTGATTCGGACTCATGAAGTAACCCACGGTGTAAGTTCCATCACGTTCCAACGAGATGTTGTTGAAGGCGGCCAAGCCGTTGGAGGAGTTGCCGTGAATCTCCGTCCGCCACTTGGGAGGCACGCAATGAGAGGCGGAGGAGCTATTCCAGATGCCTGCCCAGTTTCTGTTGGCTTCCGGTCGGTAGCCGGGCAATGTGGTGAAGTCCACGGCGCAGGAAGTGGGCCCGGCGAACTTCAGCGTTAGAGACATCGTGGTCTCAGGATGTTCAATGTTGTTCTCGGCCGAAATATAGGCCGAAGCACAAATGTCGGATACGCTCGGACCCACCGCGTAGCCGATAATGTAGCTTTGCGATGTAATGTGTACGTCTTGAATGTTGGTAGAACCGTCAGGTCCACCGTCGTACAGAATCTTTTGACGGTGCAACGGCTCGACATCCCAAGGAATCTGGTTGGGGTTTTGCCATAAGAACAATGTGTTGTTGAACGTCTTGGGGCGGTTGCCGGAAACCGTTTTGAAACTAACACCGATGGCCTTACCGGTCACATAATCGACTGTTACGTGCGTCGAAAACGATTTGGTGCGACTGAGAACTGCAAAGGGTTGGTTCACACTCACCGCTAGATCTCTCAGACGGGCAGGGGGTGGCAGTTGCTGTTGCGAGCGCTGAGCCCGCAAACTGTTGGTCCGCGCTGGGCGTTCACGCACGGACCCGGGAGGAGCCGAAAGAGCGAACAGCACCAAAGTGCTGTTCGCTACCGATCGAGGCGGAACACTACGGTGGGCTTACACGGTAAACGTAAGCGTGGCCGCCATCGTCGTTTGCTTGGGACCCATGAAATAGGCGACGGTATACGTCCCGCCGCGGACGATGGTGATGTTATTGAACGCGGCAACACCTGTTGGAGAATCACCGTCGGGCTCGGTTTTCCACTGGGGTTCGACCGTGTAAGAAGGTGATGAACTTTCCCACAAGCCCAGCCAATTCTGTGCGGTTGATGGGGCGTAGCCTTGAAGCGCGTTGTAACCAATGGCCAGTGAGTTGGCGCCAATGTTGACGACGCTGATCGACAGAGACTGATTCACCGGTTTGTCGCTCGTGTCGCCGATCTTGGGCACAAACGAGCTAGCGCAGATGTTTGTCACGTCTGGGCCAACCGCGTAACCGATGATGTAGCTGTTCACTGTCACGTCCAAGTCCTTGAACTGCAGGTCTCCGTCAGGAGTGCTGGTGCCCACCTGTTGCATGTTCAGTGGTTTCGACCCCCAGGGAATCTGGTTTGAGTTCTGCCAGATGTAGACCGAATTGGCGAACTTGCTGGGATTGTTGCCCGGCAGCGTGTTGAAGCTGAGCCCAATGACGTGTCCGCTGACATTGGTCGGACGAAGGTGGGTTTCGTGAGTTCGTGGTTTGGCGACAGCGAGTTCGGCAACTGACATGAGACTGCTCCTAGTCGGGAAATGAGTTGACCCTTGGCACATCCAAAGGTTGCTAAGTTGGATAATCCAGCACTTTCGAGCGGTGTGTATCGCGAAAAATCGCCATAAATACCCATATCGAAATTATCGAACCACCCTAAGTATGTAGTTATTGCAGGTGGTATGGAGCGTGTCAAACAAATTCTAAGAAAAAGATTGAGTCGACTTGAGCGGGAGCTTGGAGGCGGCCAGCAGCCAAGAAAATGGGTGCCAGCCGATGAGCGTGGCCTCGGAACTCGTCCGTGGATATCTCGTCAATGAAACTCAGAACGAAGACATCGTCCCGCTACGACCGGTGACAGAAACCCCCACAGGGTGTTCGCTAACTAGGCGCCGCCAGATCGACGCCGCGCAAGACTGACACGACGGACGGAGCCCTGGATGGCCCAGGAACGGATGGCCAATGAAGAGAACATGGCATGCTAGGTAGCGGCGCTCAAAGCCAACTGCGCCTAAAGCCAGCCTAGCGCAACAGCAGAGAATCGAACGACCAGACCGGCGACGACTACACTGACCATGCTCATCAGTTTGATCAGGATGTTGAGGCTGGGGCCGGACGTGTCCTTGAAAGGATCACCTACAGTGTCGCCTACGACGGACGCCTTGTGCGCTTCGGACGCTTTGCCGCCCAGTTCACCGCTTTCGATGTACTTCTTCGCATTGTCCCAAGCACCGCCCGAGTTGGACATGAAGATGGCCAGGCAAAAGCCCGTTGCCAGCGAGCCGGCTAATAGCCCGAGAACACCGCCAACGCCGAGTAACAAGCCGACGGCTAAAGGTGTCAATAAACCTAGAATGGCGGGCAATACCATTTCCAGCTGCGCGGCTTTGGTACTGATGTGAACCGGCCGTGCGTAATCGGGTTTGACGTCGCCGGTCAGGATACCGGGAGCTTCCCTGAGTTGTCGCCGGACTTCTTCGACCATACCTTGCGCCGCCCGGCCAACGGCTTTCATCGTCAACGCGCAGAAGACGAATGTGGCCATGGCGCCGATAAACAGCCCGATCAACACGCGAGGATTCATTACCGATGCATCGTAGTAGTTAGTAAAGTCGATGAGCGTGGCCAAATGTACGTCCACCAACTGTCCCCCGGACGGCACCATCGTCGCGATCGCGCCATGCTCTCCATCGCGGACCGCCATCAGTGTTTCCGGAATGCGGACAGGACCGCGTGAGAAATCCAGAGCCGTCCAACTGTCTCGAATCCGCTCGTCTTGAATCAAATGCGGCATCGCCAAGAAAGAGTGCGTGTGGTCGCCGTGTTTGGAAATGACAAAGCCAGGGGACACTTTATACAGGCCATCCTCGACGACGGTGGCGACGGTTTCGCCCGCCCAACGTTCAAAGCCGATTCGCACCTCTTCCACGTACGCGGCCAACAAGGCCAGCGCTGTCAGGGCCGCCGATCCGATCGCGAAGCCCTTGCCCGTGGCCGCGGTGGTATTGCCCAATGAATCCAACGCGTCGGTGCGCTGGCGGACGGTCTGTTCCAGGCCAGCCATTTCGGCATTCCCTCCCGCATTGTCAGCGATCGGACCATAGGCGTCGGTAGCCAAGGTGATGCCCAGTGTGCTGAGCATGCCGACGGCGGCGATGCCTACCCCATACAGGCCCAGTGAAAAATACTGAGGTTCGTTTAGGTTCCAACCGCAGGCGAAGCCGAAGGCCATCAACGTCGCGGTGCAGATCACGATGACCGGAGCCCAGACGCTGCCCATGCCGTCGGCGATGCCACCGATGATAATGGTGGCCGGCCCAGTTTCGGCTTGCTGAGCCAACTTGCGCGTCGGACTGAATTCATCGCTGGTGGCGTACTCGGTGTACTTGCCGATTAGCCATCCGGCGGCGATGCCGACAATGACACTGATCGCGATGCCTGGAACGACGCCGATCATCGTTCCTGGTACACGGGGCATTAGCCACCAGCACAGACCGACCGTGGCCACACAGACCATGATGGCCGAAAAATTGATGCCTCGGCCCAACGCGGCCAGTAGGTTCTTCTGGCTGGCATCTTCGGTGGTTTGCACCAGATAGATGCCTGCGATGGAAAGCACGATCCCGACGCCCGCCAAGATCATGGGCAGCAGAATCGCGTGCAGTTGATTGAGCTGCCGCGCCTCGTCCGACAAATCGGGAATCAGGTAGGGACTGGCAAAAGCGGCGACTCCCAGGGCGGCCGTTGCCAAGATCGATCCGCAATACGACTCATATAGATCGGCCCCCATGCCGGCCACGTCGCCGACATTGTCGCCGACGTTATCAGCGATGGTGGCCGGGTTGCGGGGCGAATCTTCACTCATGCTCTGTTCGACTTTTCCAACCAGATCGGCGCCGACATCCGCTGCCTTGGTAAAGATCCCGCCGCCCACGCGTGCAAACAGGGCTTGCGCGCTGGCTCCCATGCCAAAGCACAGCATGGCCACGGTAATGGCCTCCAGTGATAGAGCTTGCTGCTGGCCGAGCACCAACGGCAAGATCCAGTACAGTAGCCCGAACCAGATCGTGATGTAGGCCAGGCCCAATCCCACGACGGTTAGACCCATGACAGCGCCGCTACGAAACGCGACCCTTAATCCCTGGTTCAACGATTTGCTCGCTGCTGCGGCCGTGCGGGAACTCGCTTGAGTTGCCGTTTTCATGCCCAGCCAGCCACTTAGGCCAGAAAAGAATCCGCCGGTCAGAAACGCCACCGGGACGAATTTGCTCTGCAGGCCAAAACCGAAGGCGGCAACCGCTAGCAATGCGGCAATCACCAAGAAGACAACGGTTACCACCATATATTGCTGGCGCAGGTAAGCGTTTGCCCCGTCGCGGACGGCGGAAGCAATCGTTCGCATCTCCTGCGTTCCCTCATCGCACGAGAGCATCCACTGCGAAAACAGGTAGGCTTGGACCAAAGCACCAATGGACGCCAGCAGTGCGACCAACCAAACGAAGACTTCCATGGCTTATTCTGTTTGTAAATGTGATTTGTTGAGTTTGATTTGTATGGCGAATCTGAGAGCGGCCAGCCCAAGAGGAGAGGGAAAACTCAGAATAGCATCAACGTTAAGATTTGGCGACAGTACATCGGCGAGATTACCCTTACGGGGCTTTCAGGGGGATTTGGTTTCCTTTAGTCGTTAACTTACATGATCTCCACAAACTATGGAAGCTGGGCGTCCCCAATGTTCCATCGTGGCTTCGGCGGCGCGGAAGCCGCTGAGCACTGCGCCCTCCATCGTGGCCGGCCAACCGGTTCGCGTCCAGTCACCGGCCAAGACCAGTCCCGAGACGGCGGTCTGCGTGGTGGGGCGCCGCCGCTGTTGTCCAGGGGTGACGCTGAAGACTGCTTGAGGATCGGTCACGACTCGCAGACGCAGCAACCGCGCCTGGCGGACGCGAGGAAATACGGCCGCCAAATCCGACTGGATGAGAGAGCTGAGTTCCCGCGATGACGGTTTGGGCAGCTCTCGCGAAGCGCTGATCACGATCTGATAGTACACCTCGTCGCCATCAGCTGGCTCCGACGATTCCCCTGAAGCTTTCGGAAAGACCCACTGGCAAACGCGGCCCACGATGGTCGCGTGGGGCGTCTCCAGCCAGGGCCGGTCCCACCACGAATGAACGCCCGAAATCGGGGAACTACCCATCTGGGCCGCCTCGTCCAAGGTCCCAATCAATTGCGAGCTGGGCGGTCCGACGTCGATGTTCAACTGATGCGTCTGGTGCCATGGTATGGCCACCACGACGGCGTCCGCAGAATAGCTCCCATCGCGGCAGGCGACCTGGAACCGATGTGGTTCGCGCGCACCAGTGTCTTGGACCCGCTGTGCGGGAGTCGACAATTTGACTTGCACGCCGAGCTCGGCCAGCTTGTCCAAAGTCAGTTCCTGAAACAATGTGTTCAGCGGGCGGTTGGGGACCCACAAGTGAAACGCTTCGCGGTGCTTAAGAAAACCGACTTGCAGCATGTGGGCGACCGACCGCAATGATACGCGTGACAACTCTTCACCCAATGCGCTGACCACCAGCGTGGACCAAAACCGAGAGAGCGCCCGCTCTGTTTGCTGGTGCGTGGACAACCACTCCTTCGCCGGTATGTCGTCCACGCTATCGGACAGTTCGAGCTGCCGAATTTTCAGTACGCCTCGGGCGACGCTAATGCGATCGCTCCAATCGAGTCCGGGCCAACGAGCCAACCAAGGCAACAGATGCAGCGGCGCGGGCACCCAAGGCCAGGCGCGCAACCGCTGGTAATCTCCGGCTGGTCCGTAGAAATGCAGTTCGCGGTGGACATCCCAGGCGTGTCGTTGATCGAGCCATGAGATCAGTTGTTGCAGATTTCGGCAGCAGCCCATTCCCACATGTTGACAGTAGTCAACGTACTCTTGCGACGAGTCAGCCCCGGTTGACGCTGTGTATGAACCGGCGCGGCCTCCCAATTTGCGCTTCGCTTCCAGCAAGGTGACTTGGGCGCCATGCCGGGCCAGGGCGAGTGCCGCGGCGATTCCGGCCAAACCTCCGCCGATCACCAGGGCTGTTTGACGTCGAGGCGCGTCTACGTGTGGGTCGGGCACGGTGCTGGCAACCTGGCGTAGAAGGGAGTCACAAAGTGCGACGTCAACAACATCAACTTGGTGCGTCGAGACAAGCGTATTGGAGCGGGCTGCCAAAGCCTCGCTCGATGACTCAGTACGGCGTCGAGCAGGCAGCGGTAACGGCGCCAAATCAGTGAGAACATCCGACGACTAGCGTCGGTCAGCGCCTCGGAGACCTCCCAACCTCGCTCATAATGTTCTGCGGCTTCGGCACCCAGTTTTTGAATTAGATCTTGCCAGTTTCCGTTGGGCCGGCCAGCCATCCAGCGCGCGTGATCCACTCCATACTGGTCCAAGAGCGTTTGGGGCACGTAACGCCGTCCCATGCGCGCGTCCTCGGCCACGTCTCTCAAGATGTTGGTCAACTGAAAAGCGATGCCACAGTCAATGGCCGCGGCCAGTGGGATATCCGATTCGCGCCGCCACACATAGGTGCAAGCAATGCCTACGGTAGACGCCACGTGGTAACAGTAGTTTCGCAACGCGGACCAGTCGCCGCAGGGCTGGTGGTCCACGTCCATCAAAAACCCCACTAACATTTCGTCCAGGTATTGAATTGGGATTTCGTAGCGCTGGACACTATCGGCGATGGCAGACCACAACGGTGCTGGCGGTCCCAGACGCGATGATTGGCCAGGCGTAACCTCTGTCGAATGGAGTAGAGTCAGTTTCTGACGCCAGTGCTGCAATTGTTCGTGGCGCTGCGCTTTGGGCAGCGTGGAATCAGTCACGTCATCTCCCAGTCGGGAGAACGCGTACAGTGCGTACATAGCGTTGCGTCTGGGCCGGTCGAGCAGCGCGAATGACGAAGCAAAACTGCTCTTGCTACGCCTACACACGTCCCGGCACCACTGATAGTCGGCTTCTAAACGGTTCACGATCGAACCTCGTCCAGACGGTGCGCTGCGGCCCCGCGACGGTGCCATAACGCTTGCACCAGCAGTTTGAGCTTGCCCGTTTTCGAGAGTGTTGGACGTTGACGCCAAACGTCGTACTGTTGCGACTCGATACGTTTCAGGACAGCCAAGCCGCCTCGGGCAAACAACTCGACGTCGGTAGCAAGCCAGCTTGGCACGAGTTCCACCAACGGCAGGCCACGCTCCAGGTAACCGCGGCTGGTTGCGACCCACTCGGCCAACAGCGCTCGCAATTGTGGTGTCGCGCGGGCTTGCAGAATTTGCTCTTCGAGCACGCCATGTCGCTCCCACAGCGATTGCGGCGCGTAGATTCGACCGATGTGCGCATCACGGGCCATGTCTTGGCAAAAATTGGTCAGCTGGAGACCGGTACAAATCTGATTGCTGAGCCACCCCATTTCTTCGGTGATCTTGTCGCCATGATGCGGCGAATCTGAGCACGCCAAAGACAGCAGAATGCGGCCCACCGGGTTTGCCGAGTAGCGACAGTATTCCAGGAGCGATTCGTCCGTAGCGTAGCGTTGGACGCGTTGATCCTGACGAAAGGCGGTCAGCAGATCGAAAAATGGTTGGAGCGCTAGCTGGTGCGAGGTGATTGTGTCCTGCAGAGCCACCATCACGGGGTGAGTGGGCTGTCCACCCGCGCACAATTCCAACTGAGCGTGCCATTGATCCATCAGCCGCTGGCTGGCTTGCCGGTCCTCCACTTCGTCCGCCAAGTTGTCCGACCAACGACAAAAACTGTAAACATTATAGAAATCTTGGCGAATTCTCCGTGGTATCAGGAAACTAACGACGGTGAAGTTCTCGTACTGATGACGAGCCCACATGCGGGTGTAAGCTTGGGCCCGTGTCAGGGTCCATTGGGAACCGTGTGTTGGGGAGCCACTGGTCGCGTCGAGGGCTGCAGAAGGCTCGGTTGGGTCGCCAGCGGGCACCGGGGGAGTACGGGCAGGCGGAACCGCCGAATCATGGGGACCCAGGCGGGACAATTCGCGCAGAAAAAAGGGGTCTCGCGTAGAGCTGTTTTCCATTTGCCGCATAATTGAGTTGGTGCCGGGAACATCATCCACAGCAAGTTTGAGAGAAAAGCATGGAAATCATTTTGGCTGCCCCGAGAGGATTTTGCGCGGGTGTCAATATGGCCGTAAACAGCCTGGATTTGGCCATTCGTCACCTCGGTGCACCGATCTACGTTTATCACGAGATCGTGCACAATCAATACGTTGTCAAACGATTTGAATCCAAAGGCGCCGTCTTTGTGAATAGCTTGACCGAGGTGCCGGAAGGTTCCAACGTGTTGTTTTCAGCTCATGGAGTGTCGCCCAAGATTCGAGAAGAGGCGGATGCCCGATCCTTGCACGCCATTGACGCTACTTGTCCCCTGGTGACCAAAGTCCATCTGGAAGCCATTAAGTACGCCAAGGCCAACTACACGATCGTGCTCATTGGGCACGACGGCCATGACGAAGTCATCGGCACGATGGGCGAGGCACCCGAGGCCATCGTGTTGGTGGAGGACGAGCAGCAGGTGGAGCAACTCGAATTTCCGGAGGGCAGCAAGCTGGCGTACCTGACACAGACGACCTTGAGTGTAGATGATGCGAACCGCATTATCCGTCGCTTGCAGGAGCGCTTTCCCTGGATTGAGGGCCCTGCCAAAGAAGACATTTGTTACGCGACCCAGAATCGCCAGGAAGCTGTACGTATGCTTAGTACGGACGCGGACGTGGTGTTGGTGATCGGCAGCCAGAACAGCAGCAACAGCCAACGGTTGCGCGAATTGGGTATCGAACAGGGCAAGGCGGCCTACTTGATTGACGGTGTGGACGACATCGATCCGGCTTGGTTTTCCCCTCAAGACCGCGTGCTGGTAACCGCCGGCGCGAGCGCTCCTGAGACCGTGGTGCAAGCGACCATCCGGTGGCTCGTCAAACAGTACTCCGCCACCTTACGCGAAGAAGTCATCCGCGAAGAACAAGTGCACTTCCCGCTGCCTCGGCCACTACGCGATTTAGCAAAAACACAATCTTGATGCGCTCCGCGTTTCATCAACGCTCTCCGCGTCTCTTTACGTTGCTGCCTGGCTCCCCGGGAAACTCTAGCCGAGGCGGCCACGGCTCGTAGGATGTGGCGGCATGGCCTACAATTCGCCGCCGTCGGCTCGTGCGCAACAAGGCGACTAGAATGGACGGTCATCCGCCGACGATGTGACTGGCGGTGATCCTATACCGGTGGAGTGAGGTGGATGTCGGAACCCATCGACGTGTCGTTGAACCGTCTAGCCGAGGGCTGGCGGCACCGGCATCTGTTGAACTTGGAGAGCCTTTCGCCGGAAGACATCACCATCATCCTGGATGTGGCCGAGGTTCTCATCGCTGCGACCAAGTCAGAAGGACGTAAGCTGTCATTGCTGACCGGCAAGACGATTGCCAATCTGTTTTTTGAAAACAGTACTCGCACGCGCAATAGTTTTTCGCTGGCCGCCAAGCGGCTAGGCGCGGACACGATCGAATTTTCCTCGTCGGGCTCCTCCGTCGCCAAGGGCGAAACGTTCATCGACACTGCCAAGACCATCGAGGCGATGGGTGTCGACGCGGTGGTTACCCGACACGGCACGCCGGGCACGTCCGATTTGCTGGCTCAACATTTAGACTGCAGCGTGTTGAACGCCGGAGACGGTCCCCATGAGCATCCCACCCAAGGCCTGTTGGACATCTTGACCATTCAGCAGAATCGCGGCTCGGTGGCCGGGTTGACCGTGGCGCTCGTGGGGGACATCGCGCACAGCCGCACAGCGCGTTCGAATATTTGGGGCCTGAAGAAGTTGGGTGCCCATGTCATCGTGTGTGGCCCCGCAACTTTGGTCTCTCGAAAGTGGGAAGCCCTGGGTGTCGAGGTTGCCCACCGGCTGGACGATATTTTGCCGCGCTGCGACGTACTGAATCTGCTGCGCATTCAGTTCGAACGGCAGGCGGCCAGCCCTTTTCCGTCGGTGCGCGAATATGCGCTGCTCTATGCGATGAACGCCGAGCGGATGCGCAAGAGCAAAGACAATATCTTGATTATGGCGCCCGGGCCGATTAACCGCGGAGTTGAGATCACGCCCGAAGTCGCCGACGGACCACACTCGGTCATTTTGCAGCAAGTGAGCAATGGCATCGCCATCCGCATGGCGGCCTTGTGGTTGTTGTTGGCCAGCCCAACGGCGAAAGTCGTCGTGGCCAAGCCAACTGAGTCAACGAAGGGGCTGGCCTAGTGTCCGACGATGCAACTTGGTTAATCGAGCATGGACGGATCATTGACCCAGCACAAAGCTTCGATGGTGTTGGACGTTTGCTGATCCACCAGGGCCGAATTGCCGCCCTGGATCCCAACGATGGGGAACTGCCTAGCGACGTTTGCCGGATCGACGCCAGCGGGTGCATTGTGGCCCCGGGGCTGGTGGATCTGGCGACCGAACTGGGCGAGCCCGGTCTAGAGGAAGACGAGACCATTCAGACGGGCAGCCAGGCCGCCCTCGCTGGAGGTTATACGTCCATCGCCTGCGCGGCCAACACTGATCCTCCCATCGATACGGCCGCCGCCGTCGAATTTGTCCGCCAAAAAGCGGCACGGGCCGATCGGAGCCGTGTGCACGTTTTGGGCTGCCTTAGCAAGGGACGCCGGGGCGAAGAGCTGGCGGAGATTGGCGCGCTAGTGGATGCCGGAGCGGTGGCGCTCAGTGATGGACCCGGACCAATTAGCAATACCGCTTTGCTTCGTCGAGCGTTGGAATACTGCTTGATGTTCGATAAACCGATTTTGGATCGGCCGGAGGTCACCAGCCTGACTCGCGGAGGAGTCATGCACGAAGGGATGACTCAACTGGTGCTCGCGTTGGCACCCATGCCGGCTGAAGCAGAGGACCTGGCCACGTCGCGCGATTTGCGGTTGCTGGAAACGACGTCTGGCAAACTGCACTTGAGCAGTATCTCGACCAAGGGCAGCGTCGAACTTGTCCGACGCAGCAAGGCACGCGGCACCGAAGTCACCGTTGGCGTGCGTATTGCCAACTTGTGTTTCCAAGATGAACTGCTACGGACGTTTGATTCCAGCCTCAAAGTGAATCCGCCGCTGCGCAGCGAAGAACATATTCGAGCGTGTGTGGATGCCGTGGCCGATGGCACCATCGACGTCATCACGGCCGGGCACCAACCCCGGTCGCTGGAAAAGAAAATGCAGGAGTTGGATGCCGTTCCTTTTGGCATGTCCACGCTGGATACCGCGCTCGCCCAGGTCATTACGTACCTCATTGAACCTGGAAGACTCACTTGGCCGCGCGCCATCGAGTGCCTAGCCACAAACCCAGCGCAAGTTCTGAGCATCAATGCGGGTTCGCTTCGAGTGGGGCAGCCCGCAGATGTGGTGATCATTGATCCACAAGCGCAATGGACGGTGGAACCTTCGCAGCTGTTTTCACGCAGCTCCAATACACCTTTGTTGGGTCAGCAACTGCAGGGTCGGGCGCGCAGTGTATGGGTGGATGGCCGCCTCAAACATGATCTTGGTGCGGCAAATCATCCAAGTTCCAACTAACCCGCATTTGCCAACACATGTGGCTCGCCGAAGCTGCAACCATGTGCAAAAAAAAGCCATCAAGGAGCGATCACTCTTGCGAGTTGATGACCTTGACGGCTATTAGCGAATCTTCCGACCACGGCGGCAAAAACGGAGCCGCTGCGAGACTGGCGAAGATCGAGCGTGCTACTGCACATGCTACTGTTGATCTAGGCCAACGCCAAAAATTGGTCCCTCTGCCGAATGAACGGCCGGAAGTTCAATTTCCGCAGGCTATTCGAGCCCACAAATTAATCATAGGCTCAGATAAGCTGGCAGCAAGGTTGATCGTCGAAAGATGGGCCGATCATTTACAGAATTCACGTAAACTCGCGCAGAATCATTTTTGAAAAGATTGCATAGCCGGGAGTTGCCCGTGCAATTGTCGCACCATACTAAGGCATAACGGCAAACGATAAGAACGAATTCAAACCAGCGCAGACGACAGTTTTGACTCTTTGTCTGGAAGTCTTTCTTTGGTATCTCAAATGCTCTCTTAGTTGTTCGGACTACCCATCAACAACAATTTTGCGGAGTCGCGACCTAAGGTCACGTGATTGCCCGCGACCTCGACGATGACTGTACCTGCTGGGCGGTTTTCCGAAACAATGCTCAACGACGTACCTAACCCGAGTCCGGCGTCGCTGAGGTATCGCAAGAACTCAGGATCTTGCCCGAGCACGCGTTCCAAGGTGAGTTTCATGCCGCAAGGACATTGGTCCAGTGGAGTGTGTTTACTGGTGGCAACGCTGCCGTCACTTTTCGGAATCGGGTCACCGTGAGGATCCAGTTCCGGAAATTCCAGAAACGCGTCGATACGATCGATCAGCAGATCACTGACGGCATGTTCCATGTGTTCTGCCTCCTCGTGCACTTCGTCCCAGCTGAGATCAAGAGTCCGTACGAGAAACAACTCAATTAGTCGATGTCGCCGTAGCACGCGCAACGCCAGTTTGACACCTTTGTCGGTCAGTTTGACGCCTTCGTAGGGTCGGTGTTCGGCCAGGCCACTTTCTTGTAGGGTCTTGAACATGCTGGTGACACTGCTGGGCGAAACGCGCAGCAGACTAGCTAGCGAACCCGTGGCCGCCGAACGATCCGTTTGGCCACCGGTCAATTGGTAGATGGCCTTGGCGTAGTTTTCTATCGTCGGACTTGGCACCGTTGACCTCTTCAGCCGAGGTTGCTCGCCCGTAGATGGCTGCCGTGCTGACGGACAAACTGGTCGAAACGACTTGTGGCGTCGAAACGACCTGCGTTGTTGAAAAGACCAGTGTAGCGGCTTGCCGAACAGTTCCAAACCGCACATCATGGCGACTTCACTGTGTGCGTCGACTTGTCGGTCTTCGGTCCGCCCGACATCGACGACGGTGCATGTCCGCTGCGAGTGAGGTCGACTTGACCTAATCTGGGCAACCGCCGGGTGTGGGAAACAGCCATCTAAGGCAATGATCAGGTGCAACAGAATGAGTTTGATATCTGCCGACGGGCTAAATCGATCGGCACAGCGCGTGTTTATGGATTGTCGTCAGCGTGCCGCTGAATTGGGCATTGAGGCGATCGAGCTTGATTGTGGAACGCAAGTTTTAGATTTTGGTGTTCGCGCGCCAGCTGGACTGGCAGCCGGATTGGAAATGGCGTCGATATGCTTGGCCGGTCGCGCACGCGTCAACTTGGTCGGCGGAGATCGCCAACTGTGGCCGGGGCCCTGGATCCAAGTTGCCACTGATCAGCCGGCAGTGGCTTGCATGCTGGCTCAGTACGCGGGCTGGCCGGTCAAATTGGATAGTTTCTTTGCCATGGGCTCCGGCGCCATGCGAGTCCGTCGCGGTCAAGAACCTCTGCTGCAGTCGCTGTCCGCTCGAGATTCGCAAGCCATTGCGGTGGGCACGTTGGAATGCGATCGAATCCCCAATGACTCGTTGGCTGAGCACATGGCCGCCCAGTGTCAGGTGGAACCACGTGATCTGTGTCTGGCTGTGGCACCGACGCGTAGCGTGGCTGGGTGCGCGCAGGTGGTGGCCCGTAGTGTGGAGACGGCCATGCACAAACTCCACGATTTGGAATTCCCCCTGGAAGCCGTGCGCAACGCTTACGGACTGGCGCCGCTGTGTCCGCCGACGCCGGACTTTGCACTGGGGATAGGCCGCACCAACGATGCCATCCTCTACGGTGCCCACGTAAGTCTTTGGATGGATGCCGATGACGACTTGATCCAGCAAGTGGGAGCCCAACTACCTAGCCAGGCGTCTCAGGATTTTGGCCGGCCTTTCGCGGAGATTTTTGCCCAATACGATTCGGACTTCTACAAGATCGATCCGGGTTTGTTCAGTCCCGCCGAGGTGCTGCTGATGAGTGTGCGGAGCGGCCGCAGCTGGAAATTTGGCGGTCAGCGCGCTGATTTGATCGCTCAATCTTTCGGGACGGAAGCCGCTTGAGTTCGCAACGAGCCTTGGACGCGCAAGCCACTCGACGTATTGGTGTGCTGGGGTCCGCCAATAGTCCCTACGTTCGACGCTTGATTCGAGCGGCCGACGGTCGAGACGATGTGCAGTTGGAGACCATCGGATTCGGAGAGCTGGCGGTCGAAATCGATCGGGCTGTGAAGCCGGCGGACTGCTTGGCCAACTTGGATGCTCTGCTGGTACGGTCGATGCCACTGGGCTCGCTGGAACAAGTCATTTTCCGTATGGACTGCTTGCAAGTTTTACGTCGCGCTGGCACTGCAGTGATCAATGCCCCGCGATGTTTGGAAGTGGCGATTGACAAATGGTTGACGCTAGATCGCCTCCGGTCGGCGGGCATCGAGGTACCGTGGACCATCGCTTGCCAGTCCCGTGACGCGGCGTTGGCGGCCTTCGAGCGGCTGGGCGGTGACGTCGTCGTCAAGCCATTGTTCGGCGGTGAAGGGCGGGGGCTACTGCGCGTCACCGACAGCGACATGGCCTGGCGCGTGTTCAGTACGCTGCAGCAACTGGACAGCGTGATGTATTTGCAACAATTCCAGGCACATATGGGTTACGATGTGCGAGTGCTGATGATCGGCCAGGAGCCTTTTGCCATTCAGCGTCACGCTGGTCCCGCGGAATGGCGCACCAACCTCTCCCAGGGAAGTCGCGCGGTTGCCCACACGTTGACCGACCAACAACTGGAACTTGCCCGACGCTGCGTGCGTGCTGTGGACGGACAAGTGATCGGAGTGGATTTGCTTCCTTGTCGCGATGGACGGTTGACTGTGCTGGAAGTGAATGCCGTGCCGGGTTGGCGAGGAGTTGAGCGTGCGCTGGGCGTCGATATAGCCGATAAGATACTGACCTACGCGCGCGACGCGTCGCAGGTTTCCGATAGCCGGGATTCGACGCAGGACGAATCGTGACGCGAGGCGGCCTGCGACTTGCGCGACAGCGAACTGTCCGTCGAGGCCAGCCGGCCGAGTTACCCGAAACGAGGCGCATGGAAAGGCAATTGGTTCTATATGGCCATGTCTAGCTTTGCTGAGAACAGACCGGACGAAGGCCCGTTCCCCAATGTGGCTTCCAGGTTGCGCATCGTGGCCGCGCGTCAGCCCTCGCAAGTCGCCTTGGCGCGTCCACTGGGCCGCTATCGGACCGGCGAGAGTCGAGACTACGCATCACTCAGCTTCGCCGATCTGGAACTTCAGACTTCGTCCATGGCAGCCGGGTTTCAACAGATGGGAGTCCGGCCTGGGCAGCGTATCGTCATGCTGGTGAAGTTCGGTACGGACTTTATTTCGTTGGTCTTCGCGTTGCTCAAAGCCGGTGCCGTGGTGGTGCTGATTGATCCGGGCATGGGCCGAAAGAACCTGATCAAGTGCCTGGAAGACACGCAACCGGATGGCTTTGTGGCTATTCCCGCCGCCCAAGCGATACGCATGGCCATGCGTCGGCGATTTCCAAAGGCGACTCTCAATGTTACCGTTGGGCGCCGGTTTGGGTTGCTTCCCAAACCGACACTGGACCAGCTGGCCGGCACGCCCTCGGCCACGTATCGGCCGCCGGACATCAGTCTGGATTCCGAGGCGGCCATTATCTTTACCACTGGCAGCACGGGACCGCCGAAAGGCGTGTTGTACACGCACCAGACGTTCAACAGTCAAATCGACCAGTTAGTCGACCACTACCAAATTCAGCCTGGTGGCTGCGATCTGTCGGGGTTCCCGTTATTCGGTTTGTTCAACGCTATGATGGGCACGACCACCGTTATTCCAGACATGGATCCCACGCGACCGGCCGACGTGGATCCTCCTCGTTTAATGGATGCGATGGATCAATGGGGCATCAATCAAGCATTTGGTTCGCCCGCTCTATGGACCACGTTCGCACGCTATGCCATCGACCAGGAACGCCGAGTGCCTTCGCTGCGGCGAGTGTTTTCCGCCGGTGCACCGGTGCCACCACATGTTCTGCAGTGGATGCGGCAGACGATGCACGAAGACGGGGAGATGTTCACTCCCTACGGTGCGACTGAAGCGTTGCCGGTTGCTTCCATCGAATCCCGCGAGGTACTTGGGGAGACCGCTGACAAGTGTCAACAGGGCGCCGGTACTTGCGTGGGCAGGCGTTTTCCGGGCATCGAGTGGAAAGTTGTGGCCATCGACGATGGTACGGCCGAACGCTTGAATGAGCTGCACGAGTTGCCGGTCGGCGAGATTGGCGAGTTGGTTGTGCGCGGCCCGGTGGTGACCGAGCGGTATGTCACCAGAACGGATCAAAATGCCTTTCATAAAGTGCGCGACGAGACCGGAATCTGGCATCGCATGGGAGACGTGGGCTACGTGGACGATCAGCAGCGGTTTTGGTGTTGTGGCCGCAAGTCCCACCGTGTGCGGACGGCAGGCGGGGAGCTGTATACTGAAACCTGTGAAGCCATTTTCAATACTCATCCGCATATTCACCGTAGCGCGCTCGTCGGAGTTGGGCCTGCCGGCCAACAGACTCCGGTACTGATCGCCGAGCCCTGGCCGGAAAACATGCCCGCCGATTCGATGAATCGTGAGCAGCTGGTTACGCAGCTGCGAAACTTGGCCTCCGAGCACGAGCTGACGCGGACGATCGACCAGGTGCTGATATTCCCGAAGCGGCTGCCGACGGACATACGGCACAATTCGAAGATTTTTCGCGAGCAACTGGTACCTTGGGCCACCGCGCAACTTGACGCTCGACGGAGCCACTGACGATGGACTTATTTGCGGACGAAGAAGCTGAAAACCGGCGCCGGAATCTTCCCTTGGCAGCGCGCATGCGACCCCGCCAGCTGTCCGAGTTCATGGGGCAAGAGCATATCTTGGGCGAAGGTAAGTTGCTGCGCCGGATGATCGCGGCGGGACGCATCGGCTCGGTCATTTTTTGGGGGCCACCAGGCACGGGAAAGACGACCCTGGCCCACCTGTTGGCCGCAGAGACCGGAGGACAGCTCAAACAGCTGAGCGCGGTTACTAGCGGAGTCAAGGACTTGCGCGAAATCCTGCGTTGGGCCCGCGATGAAATCGCCACCGGCGGTCCTCGGCCGTTGCTATTTGTCGATGAAATTCACCGGTTCAACCGAGCGCAACAAGATGCCTTGCTACCGGATGTGGAAGATGGTGTGGTCAGCCTGATCGGCGCGACCACCAGCAATCCGTACTTTGCCGTCAATGGTGCTCTGCTTAGCCGGAGCCAGTTGTTTCAGCTGCAGCCGATCGATAGCGCCGCTCTGGAGTCATTGGTGCTAGGGGCACTCAATGATGCGGAGCGCGGTTTGGGCAATTACCCGATCGATGTGGAACCGGAGGCCATCGCTTATTTGGCCGACCTGTGCGAAGGAGACGCGCGACGTGCGTTGGGAGTCGTAGAACTGGCCGTGCTCTCCACTTCAGAACGACCGATCCGTCTGGATCGCGAGGTCATTCGCGAGTCGATGCAGCAAAAGACGATTCAATATGACGGGACGGGGGACGAACACTACGACATCGTCAGCGCGCTCATCAAGAGTATCCGCGGTAGCGATCCCGATGCCGCCCTGTACTGGTTGGCTAGGATGTTGGAAGCCGGCGAGGATATTCGCTTCTTGTGCCGACGACTCGTCATTTTGGCCAGCGAAGATATCGGCAATGCGGATCCGCACGCGCTTCCCCTGGCGATGGCGGCCACGCAAGCTTGCGAGTTTATCGGGTTGCCGGAGTGCCAGTTGACGCTGTCGCAAACGGTGATCTATTTGGCATGCGCCGCCAAGAGCAACGCCGCCACGCGGGCGATTGGCGCGGCTATGAGTGAAGTGAGGGAGGGCAAGTTGATCCCCGTGCCTCAACATCTCAGGGACGCCCACTATGCTGGCGCCAAAGAGCTGGGGCACGGCGAAGGTTACGTCTATCCGCATGACATGGCCGACGGCATCGCCGACCAAGACTATCTGGGAGTCGACCGTACCTTTTACGAACCTTCGTCGCGCGGTTGGGAAGCGGAAGTCGCTCCTCGATTAGAAGCGATTCGAGCTCGGCTAAAGGCCGCCAAAAGCACCTAGCGCAAGCTGCACCGCGACCTAGACTGCGGCATCAACGATTGTGGTGCTCACCATCGCCAACAACAGGCTACGCTAAATAGAAGAATTGTTCGACTCTATTCCATCAGTCAACACGCGGCCACGAGGATGGACTTCCAAAACCTCCGCTATTTTTTTTGGTTTTGCAACGATCTGTTGAGCCATTTCCGGGGTTAATGTTCTAGGACGGGAGCCCCATTTCTGAAGGCTTTCATGGGCTTGAGGTGCGTCTTTGGCAGCCGTTTCGTGGAAACTTACCAGCCATCGATTCGAGCGGCCCGTAGGTGCAACGCGTGGTCTTGGCAGAATTTTTTAGTTTGATCTTCGCCGCAATTGGTTGCCATCGACGCTCCGGTCCAAGAAACGCGGTGCCCACGGTTACCCAAGCTGATTCTTCGAATCCCTCTTTTTGCTACAGCGAATGATCTTCACAGATTCCGAGAAACGGTTGTTGGTCATCGAAGATGATGCCGTGCTGGCCGATGCCATCGCCGACGAATTTGGCCGCGAAGGTTTTGATTGCCGCGTAGTCACAACCGGAGCCGCCGCACTGGAGCGGTTGGGTCG
This sequence comes from Pirellulaceae bacterium, assembly GCA_028289675.1. Taxonomy (GTDB): domain Bacteria; phylum Planctomycetota; class Planctomycetia; order Pirellulales; family Pirellulaceae; genus Aureliella. The sequence continues at coordinate 27,180 of JANQOL010000444.1, read as the reverse complement.
CGAAATCCACTCACTGACCATCTTGGATTTAGGGCTGCGAGATCAATCGAGTATGCAATTTCTGAGAGGTGCGCGCGAGTTGGGAGCCTCCTCGCCAGTGCTGCTGCTGTCGGCCCCAGATCGTCGGCGAGAGCGACTAGAGGCCCTGGAGGCGGGGGCGGACGACTTTCTCGTCAAACCGTTTACGATGCCCGAGTTGAAGGCTCGCGTGGAGGCCGTGCAAGCACGGGCCCGAGCACTGCCTAAATCCATACTGACCGCGGGTAGCGTAAGGATGGATTTGACGACTCGCCGCGTAACTCGCGGACAGCGAATGGTTGGCTTAACGCCTACGGAATTTCGTATCCTCGAAATGCTCATTCGATTTCAAGGGCGGGTGGTGACGCGCCGCATGCTGTGCGAGTCCTTGTGGGAGCCCAATTGGGAGGGGGTCACCAACGTCATCGAAGTGCACATCAATCGCCTGCGCGCCAAGCTATCGGTGGCTTCGGAGGCTAAGCTGATCTACACGGTGCGCGGACGCGGCTACGAATTGCGAACCTCCGAGGCGCTGGCGTCCGCGCCGACATCCGGCAGCACCCTGTCCGCCACGTCCGTGTCCTCGGCTTGAACCGTTGACAGCCATAAACTGGGTCGCGGTAGTAGCTTCCAGGGGACGTAGTCGATAGATTTGAAGCATTCCTCAACCGTGACGATGCTTCAGGTGCCGTGCTGGAATGCTGATTACTGAAAACCCGGTCATGCAGCGGGAGCTGCTTACCAATCTGCGCGCCAACCGCGCCTTTGTGCTGATGTTGGTGTATCAGCTGGCTCTGGCTTTCGTTTTGTTGGTGGCTTATCCATCCGGTCAGCGCGTCGATCTATCCACGGATTCTTCGGCAGCCAGACAGTTGGTGGATTTCTTCTTTCTCGGCCAGTACGTGCTGGCGTCGCTCATGGCGCCCACGTTCGCGGCTGGGGCCATTAGTGGTGAGAAGGAACGCAAGACCTACGAAATGCTGTTGGCCAGTCCGCTGCGCCCGTGGGCGATTGTGATTGGTAAGATGGTGGCGTCACTGACGCATCTGGCAGTTCTAATTGTCTCGTCGCTGCCCATCATCATGTTGGCGTTGCCGTTGGGTGGTGTCAGCGTCTACGAGGTTTTGGCCGCCTATTTGTGGCTGTTGATTTCGATCATTTTGTTTGGCTCCATTGGATTGGCGTGCAGCTGCGGTTTTCGCCGTACAGCCTCGTCACTTGTCGTGTCTTACCTGGTGATCTTGCCATTGGTGATTGCGGGAGCGCTGTTTTGGCGTGGATTGGAAAGCAGCGGTAATCTGAGACTGCAGATCGCTTCGCTCGTGCTGCCGCCGATCTACTTGTCTGTAAGCGCCGCTCTATGCGGTTGGACGGCCCGACGTTTGTTGTATCCGCCCGACGTGGGCAGCGAAGGTAACGACGTCGTGGATCTGGACGAAGAGTCCAAGAATGCCATCGGAATGGTCATTCAGCGCGATCAGTTTCCCGATCGACTTTTTGCTCCCCCGCGCCGTGCCAACTTGATGAAGGACGACGCCAACCCCGTTTACGACAAAGAGATCCATGCGGAGTTATTCAGCCAGGGCACGTTGATGCTGCGGTTGGTGATTCAGATCAGTATGCTCCTGGCGATTCCGTTGATGGCGGGGTTTCTCTTCATCTATCCCCGCTACTGTCCGTGGTACATCTGCTATGTGCTGGTGTTTAACATCTTGGTGGCACCGGTGTTTTCGGCTGGGGCGCTGACCAGCGAAAGAGAACGGCAAACCCTGGAACTGTTGCTGACCACCGTCTTGCTGCCGCGCCAAATCCTGTGGGGCAAGTTGCTGGCCGGGTTTCGAGTTTCCTATGTGCTGACGATGTTCTTGATGTGGCCTGTGGTTTTGGCGTTCATCTTGGGCATTCAGATGTACGGCACGAACTGGGCAGCCATCGTTGCGTTTTTCTTGATCGTCTTGGCGGCGGCCATCTTCAATTCCGTCAGTGCCCTGCTGTGCTCGGCAGTTTGCCGCAAGACTTCAGTGGCCATGCTGGCCAGTTACTCACTGCTCATCTTGTTGTATTTTCTGCCCGTCGCCGCCTGGTACATCGCCACCAACATCACCGATGCGCCAGAAGTACTGGCCACCATCAAACAGCTGGGCATTCCCAGCCCGCTGATGACCAGTTTCTGGGTCCCCCTGGACGTGAATATTCTCGAAGGCTCCAATCCGGAAGAATTGAACACCGATTGGCGACCGGTCCTGGCCTATTTCGCCTTTACGCTGGCTGCTGTGGGTGCCATGTTCGCCGTCGTGGCCGCCTTTCTAAGGAATCGTTGGGGAATGACCGGGCGCTAACGCGGTCAATGCGTTGTTGAAATAGGCAAGTTGTAGAGAAAATCCGGATTTCGCTTTATTTTCTCAAGTTGCTTGGCCGATACCCATCCAGGGCACCGATCTGCCCGGGCCCGCGAGTGCACTTCTACTCTTGGTGGTGCCGCAAATTGCCGTGTTGTTAAGCGCTGCTGGAAAGGATTTCAGAGCATGCCCACGCTAACCCGTTTTGTCATCCTGTCGGTCGTACTCTCGCAAGCGGGGTGCGTTTCGCTAGCAGCCTTTCTGGGACAGAAAAAGTCTCCTGAATTGGACACCAGCTTGCTCCAGGCCCAAGGGTATTCCATTCCGCCGGGCGGTATGCCAACGCAGATCGATCCGCAGGTCGCCGGCAGTGGCCCGCATGTGGTGTTGGAGATTCGCAGTGAAGACCGGCATTTAGAAAGTGTGCCGCTGCCGATGGACCGTCCCGTGTTTGTCGAAGACATTGTTCGCGACGCGCAGCTGAGCGAACGCTTCGGACGCCTGCGGATATCCATCATGCGTCCGAATGGATCCGAAGCTCCGCCAGTACGTTTGGATCTGAGAACCAACTCGGATGGCAAAGCCACCAGCGTCGGGGGCAACTACGCGTTGCTGCCAGGTGACCATATCATCATTAACGAGGACAACCGCTCGGGCCTGGAGCGATTCATCGACAGCCAATTCAAGAACGACTGATATCGAACCTAAGGCCTTTGCTGACTATAGCTCGCTGATCAGCAGCGTATGAAAGACGACATCGGTTTCGGGGTCGTGGGCTTGCAGCGAGACAGGACCAGCCGCTAGCCGCAAACCACGTCGCGGGTTCTCATCGGGCTCGCGTGTGTCGCGGAAGTCGGTGACTTGGATACCGTCGACCCAGGTCGCGATCTGCGGTCCATTGGCGAACAGGGTGATATGGCTCTGTGTCGTGCCATCTCCCAGCACGATTCGCGCAGGCTGCCGTCTAAAGATGGCTCCTGCTCCCGCGTCCGCAGGTTGGAAGGGATCCCCGTTTATCGTGGCGTGGTTGACCTGACACTCGTAGCCATCCAGCATCGCGTCCGGCACACAGCGGAAGAATATGCCGGAGTTGACTTCGGGCTTAGCCAGCGAGTAGCTGGCTTGGAGCACAAAGTTGTCGAATTGCTGTTTGGATTGCAACTGCCCGAGGCCGCCCACCAAGCGGAGCCCCGTCTTTTCCGGCGTGACTTCCAGCTTCTTTCCCTCGGCCTCTGACTTGACCCAGTCCGTTTCCCAATCTTGATCCAAGGCCAGCGGCTTGGGGTCGATCGGTCGAAACAAGATGTTGCGAAACTCGACGCGACCGCTGTTGTGTTGCAAACTGATGTGCCCGCTGGGTTTGCATTTGAAGTCGGTCAATTCCGTGATCGGCCGCTCATTCAGAAACACCTGCACCTGATCTCCGGCCAAGCGGACGCGATATGTGTGCCATTCGGTGGGATCAAATTCGCCCAACTCCTCGGATTCCACTTTGCGGCGCTGTACAAAGCTGCCGGTTGGAAATGGATTGTCGGGCGGCGCGATATTGAGCTCCAAACAGTCCAGGGCTACGTCTTCCGGTTGCGGGTCTGTTCTCAGGAAGATGCCGCTATTGGTGTCCGCGTCACAACGAAAATCCAACATCAACTCGAAATCGGTTACTTGGATACTGGTGCACAGGTAACTCCGCTCGCCACGGTCAACACTCAGCACGCCGTCGCTAATGGTCCAGTTGGCATTGCCGACGACAAACCAGCCGAACAGTGTGCTTCCGTCGAACAGCCGCACCCAGCCTTGAGACAGCTGCTCGGGTGTCAGTGCCGCGGCGCGCAGCAAATCTGCGTCCAACTCGAACGCTCCCAGTGGTGCAATGGCATTGCTGTCCGGCGCGGTTGATTCCGTCTCCGGATTGGACTCGACCGGGGGCGTTTTTTGGCTGCATCCGCCCAGCCACAGCAGAGCCACCACGCAGATCGCCAGTCCGCGGACTCCAGTAAATTGGCGAGGTAGCATCTTGGGAGCTTGATGAAGAGGGAACTTGCGGCCAGTCGGCAAAGTAGAAGTCTACTTTAACTGCCAGCTGCCTGCATCAAAACCACCCGTGCGTAGGTAGATTCGTCATGCATCCGGCTGCAGGACCGTTTCCAGCGGGCGGCTCGCGTTGGTCGGTCCGATGCTAGTCGAGTATTTGCAGCTCGACCGACAACAGCCGCGCCAGTGCGGGTGGTTCTTGAGCGTCAGCCGGCTCCGGTCGGCTAGGCAGCCGTACCACTAGGTGCAAGTTATTGAAAGCGTCCAGTGCCGAGGATACTTCCGCGGTCGCACAGTTTGGCGATTGGACCAGCAGCTCCAGTGGCTGGCTATTGCATGCAGCGCTCCAAGCACTCCAGTCCATCGCTTCGGTCTCCAGGTCCGGTGGAGGGTCTGCTGCGGTCAGCTCGATCTGCACCCGCTGATGGTCGGCCAAGCCGGTGGGCCGGTGAAATTTGCGCTCGTACTCGACCGCGATTAGGCGATCGTCGGATGGCTCGACAGGGCACCAGCGGGCCTGCCAAGGCGGTCGCAGTCGAATACGATGCATGCGCGGATCGGTGGGCTATTGCGAGACGAATTCTCGGGCAATCGACATTTGCTTGATCTGTCGCGTGGCCACGTCTTCCATCCGCACGATCAGCTTCATGCCACGCAGTTTGACGGGGAAGGGAGCCATCGTTTCCAACTCCGAAACGTCATCGACACCACCGGCCAAATTGTTGTCGATGCCGTCGTTGGCAGCATCGAAGCTGACGCGTCTCCAGGCCGGCACGGCGTTAGGTACGTCCGATGCGCCTGTACCGAACAGGGCGACGGTGCCGCTAATGCGTGTAACCCCCTCGCGTCCGCTGCGATAGGCTTGCAGGATTCCGTCACCTTCGTAACTGCTGGTCCAAGTGTCAAAACTGGGCTGCAACACGTGCAGTGCTCCACCTGGAGTGGTGATTACTTGTCCCGAGCCGTACATGCCCGTGCTGTAGCCCCGGGCCGCGCCATTGGTGGCGTAGTTGGTCGACGAGTAGCCGCTCAGCTGGCTCCACAAATTGGCGTTGCCCGGTACGGGAGTTGGTGGAGTGGTGCTCAAAGCGTGCAACACCGTTTTGCGGCCCCAGCCCAGATCCACATATTCGCCCGTACCCACGGGTGCAGAGCCCAGCACGTTGATATAGCCCGGGTCGTTGGGAGACAAAATGGCGTCGTCCGAGCCAGCCCAACCAAATTCGGCCGCGTCGTCGACGGCACCTTGTCCGTCGTCGTTGACCCCAGCTATTCCGAATGCGCCGTCGGGGCCCAGCGAAGGCAACAGCGGAACGCCGTTGTCAAAGCCTTTCACGTCAAAGGCCAGGATGTCATTCGCCAAGATGTCCTCGCCGACCCGTGTATCACCGGACGGTGGATGTTGCAGTTGGAAAGCGGGGTGGAGAAACCCCGTGCCCACTAGAAATCCCGGGCCGCCTAGGTTTCCAGCAGGCTCATCGGTGTAGACCGCCGAGGCTGCCTGGCTCAGTGCCAACAGCGGCATGGTGGTTGAAGACGTTCCCGGTATCGGAAATTGTACGTGAGCAAATCGATTCGCCGGATTGACCAAATCCTCCAGGCTGTTTGCGGCGATGTAGTCGTCCGTGCCCGGCAGCATGTCTGAAGGATCATAGATTCTACGGACGGACAAATCGCACAGCGAATGAATGGCCGACATGTCGCACAGTGGGCTGGGCAAGTTCACCGTGGTCGAATCCGGGAGCGTCAATACTTGCGGCCCAGCCCGAAAAATCTCCGGATCGGCAGGCAGACTGGCGGGCAAGCGGCCAATTGGCAGATTCAAATCGGGACGAATGAGCAAGACCCGATAATGCAGGCGATAACTGTCAGGCACGTTGTTATTGTCGACGTCCTCAAAGAAATCGGTGTAGCCAGCCAGATACGATGGATCGCGCAGCGGATTGCTGATGGTCGGGTAATTCAAGTTGGTTTCCGCCACCGTGGGCTGAACAAACAAGGCGATTTCAGCATTTTGAGAGGCGATGGATACCAACTCCAAATCGGCGGGCACGGCGGGTGATGTGCCCGTCAAGACAAAACGAGGTACCTTGCCGGTGAACCACACGTCCCGCGCCTGGACGGTGCCCATGACGATGTCGTCCACGTCGCCCAGGCGATTCAACTGAGGATCCAAAGAGTTCGCGCTGAAGTCCGTCATGGAGCCGTCGTACAGCTTCAGGTAGCCCTGACCCTCGGAAGGATTTCCCGGAGGATCGGGAATGACGGTCAAATGCTCCAGGTCACTCCGAATGCGCAGTGCCACACTTCGCAGTCGATTATTCAACTCCAGAGCGGCGCGGCCCTGCTTCATACTGTCACCGATCACCTTGAAGATCTGTGCCAGCGAAATCATCATCAGCAAGGTCACTGCGGTCGCAATGAGCACTTCCAACAAGGTAAAGCCGCTCCGGTGGGCCCGACGTTGCTTGGCTAGTAGAGACGGAGACCTGTGCGTCGAACCGCTGTGGGATCGAGAATATTGCAGCATGAGGAATTTCCTTCGCCCGCGACCGACGAGTACACTGGGCATTCCAGCAGTCGCGGGTCGATGTTGAGGGCGCAAGCGTAAGACAAGAACTTGCTCAGGTCGACGGACAACGAACGTACAATCTACGCGGGTGATGCCCCAACGTAGATTGGCAGCGGCCAGCAGAATCGCCAGCGGTGTGTCAAATTGCCGTACTAACCCCCTATTTTACTCCCCATCTGTTCCATTGCACAACGCGAGTGCCCGACAGTCAAGTGTGCGGCCAGCCGCAGTCGGAAAACAGTCCTTTTGGTGGCCCTGCGCGGTGGGTTTGCTGGTTTTGGGCATGGCCAGTGCCGGAGCTGGGGAAACGCTGTGGCTCGACGAATTGCACACCAGTTGGACGGTTGCCGGCACTTGGGATCAGATTCCCGAGCGGGCCGCCGCCGGCAATCAGTCGTCAGGTTACTTCTACCTTTTATGGCCGCTGGTTTCGACACTTGGGCACAGCGAGTGGGTGTTTCGACTGTTGTCTCTGCTCAGTCTGGCACTGTGCGCGGGTCTGATTCACTGGCGATTGTCCAGCCTCGAAAATGGCCGGCCTCTCATGGCGGCTGCGTGCGTGCTGGCGTTTGTCTCTGTGGAACGCATTCAGCTGTTCTACGCTACGGAAGCTCGCGTCTACGGATTGTGCCAGTGGCTGGGCTTGCTGGCGTGGGTGTTGGTGTTTCAGGCCACTCGTGCAAAACCTGTTGGTAACACGCATCGGAGCCTGGCCGCTTGGTGCGCGCTGTCGGTACTGGCAACGTACCTGCACATCGTGGCCCTGATTCCGTTGGCTTGCCAAGCCGCGTGGCTGGCTTGCCGCGCCGCGAAATGTTCGCGAAGAGAAATGGCCAGCCGACTTGCTTGGCTGCTGGGTTGTCTGGTGGCCGTGTTGCCCGCGTGTTGGTTGGCGCAGCCTGTTTGGCAGCGGCGCGCCCAGTGGTCCAGTTTTGCGGGCGATGCATCTATCGACGCCTTAGTGCATTTGTTTCCCATCCTGCCGTGGCTGATACCGGCATTGTCTGTTTTTGCGGTGCATGAATTTGTGTTTTGGTGGCGAAGCGGCAAGCTGCAAATAGAGCAATCAGTTGCAGCTGAGAGCTCGACTCTCGCCACGCAGACGATCGGTTGGTGGTGGGCTGCCTTGGCCCCGCTGGGGATTGTATGGTGTGTCACCGCCTGGGATATCGCACCCATGATGCATCGCCGCTACGTGCTCGGTGCTGCGCTGCCACTGGTGATGGCTGCCAGCTTGTTAGTGTTGCAATTGAAGGACCGACGGCTGCAAGTTCTTGTGCTACTGGTCACGTTTGGATGGTTGACAGCCAGTCAAGGCACTCTGCAGCGCTGGAGTCAAGGGCGTTTCATCGGCTGGCAACGTGGCGAAGGGTGGAAGTCGGCGGCCGCCTGGGTCAGCCAACGCATTGGCAGCGATGATCGACTGTGGTGCGCCAGTGGGCTGATTGAGGCCCGGGGGCTCACCCTGCCGCTAGACAAGCAGCAAGAGGCTTATCTTTCGCTGCCGCTGCGTAGTGTGTATGCCGTCGAACGCGGGGGGCCGCCCGAGCGTGTCGAACCGAACGCGATTTTTGGGGACAGCCAACTCTGGCTGGAGCGTCTCCTGGAGGAGCCCGACCGGAGGCACTGGTTGGTTTACCGAGGAACCGCCCAGCAGTTGCAAGGCCGTCTGCAGCGATTGTCCAAGGCGGCTGCGATGCGGGGCCCACGCGTCGATGAGGACACGCCCGCAGTGAGATTTACAGCTCCGGTGGAGTTTGGTCGGGTGTCGGTGACCAGCGTACGTATTGAGTGAGCAACGCATCAACACAGACCGCCGGTTGAATCGCCGCCGACGAAGTCGGACAAGGTACTCAGGCCTATCGCACTACAAACTCAACAGCAATGTTGGTGCTAGGGCTCGCTGCCACCTGCTGCTGCATCTTGACTTCAAACGGACGCGCGATGCTATTGCCGGACAGGTCTTCCAAGTTGGCGGCAATATGAATAGCGTACGTTCCGGCGGCCCAATCTGTCGCCGGAACGAACGACCAGGAACTTTCACCGTCAGTGACTGCCACGTGGCCTGGGACGGGCGGACCATCACGCCAGTGGACCGTCAGTACGCGCTGGAGCATCGCGTGGTCCAGTGCCTCGTCGAACCGTAGTCGGACGGGTTGGCGAGTTGCTCGATCGGGCGTGTCCAACTGCCAGCGTTCCGGATTGGGCTGCTCATGATCTGGTGACACCACCGAAAACTGTTTTTCATAGGTCTGGTCCAGGGGCTCTCCCGCCGCCGAAACCCAGCCCGCGTCGATTCGCAATTTAAACTGATTGCCCGCCGACAGGGCGGGGCCGATGTCCTCGCGCGGCTTTAGTCCCCGCTTGATGCGGCCAGGGTGGATGAACAGCGTAAAACGAGTTTGGCGGGCATTCCAAAGTTCCTCGCCGAGTTCCAAAAACGGATCTTCAACCGGTTCGTCATCGCGCCAAAGAGTAATGCGCCGATAGGCTTCACCCCGTGACATGGGCTGCGAAAAGTGGACGTAAAACTTCAGCAAATTCTCGGGCAGTTCGGACGCCGAGGGGTACACACCGTCGACGACCGGAGTCGGCGCCGGAGGTTTGGGCAGTGTGAACCGCAGTTCTGGGTGATCGGGGAATTTCCGTTTCAGCTTCTCACTGAGTCGCACGTGATAGGTGACTCGCGGGCTGAGCGGGAATCGCGGGTAGAATCGCAGCGAATCCTTCCGCCGCTCATAGGTGCCGAGCATGGCGGGCGTTTTGACGTCCAACGCCGAGTCGACGGTGACGGCAAACAGTGGTTCGTCCGACTTGGTCACTTCGATACCCGAAAGAGAGAAGTGTTCTGGTGCCGTCGTGACGAGCCGCAACGACACTGCAGACGATAGCTGGCGCGTCAGCGAATCCGCGTCTTGAGCCCAAGAGACCGGAGATACCAGCCAGCAGCACGCTGCCAGCCAAACGCACGTTACCCCACAGCAGCGCTGGGCGTACGGGGCCGCAACTAGACGTGTCATCAGTGTCCTCCCACGATCGATCTGTTCGATGGCTTGATCAGGCGGTTCCGCGTCATTGATTGGAGGCAGTTGCGTGGGACCGATGAACCTCGCGCCGGGACCAAACCGAGACGGGACCGATCTCCGCGAGCGTTGACCGGTCCCGGCACTGTTACTGCGAATTGGATTTCCGAGTGACTAAGGAAGCGCTACGGTCTTCAAATCCACTTGGCCGGCTGAACTTTGCACCAGCATGACCGCATGTTGGTCATTGAGTTTGTCGAGTTGCACTACGTTTTCGAACTGATCCAGCGTTTCATAGCCCAGGCCGGCGGTGCCGCGAATTCGACTGTTAATCGACTCGGTGGCATCCAAGGCGGCTTTGCTCAGTTCCATTTTCATGACGCCCCGAGCGCTGTTGGCCAACAGCAAGTAGTCTTGCTCGCCCTTGCGGTAGACAATCATGTCCAGCGGATTGTTGCGATTGCCAAGTTCTGCCACGGTTTTGCCCGTGATTTTCTGTCCCGTCAAATCTTCTACGGGGATCGTTACCAAAGGCGTGCACGTGTAGGCAGCCAGTACGGTGTTCTCATAGGTGATAAACGTTCGAACCGGCGAAGCGGTTTCCAGTCGACCGTGCGCGCCATGATAGACTTCGATGCTGGACGATTGCTGTTGGTCACTGAAGGGGAACTCCAGTACACGCAATTTGGAGGCGAATTCTTCGTTCGACAGACCCGCGACAATGACTCGTCCGTCGACGAATTGCAGATCGGTGATGGCGCTGGCCCGCATGCTTCGGCCGCGGTATTTCTGCGAAGCGTCAGGCGCATCATTCAAGTCGGCTTTGGCGAAGTGAACGTCCGTCAGATCGAACTCGGTCAGTTCCCCCTTGGCATCCGCTTTAAAGATCACGGCTTGCGCGTCCGGACCACGACCTCGCGATACGGAGAAATAGATGCTGCCGCTGGCTGGATTTACCGCCATGTCGTTGATCAATGTCTCTTCGGCGCTCGTTCCGAGCTTGGCTGCGATTTGTTGATTTAGACCATCGACATTGACCGCAGCGTTACCGGTTCCAGAGTTGTCTCCAGTTTCGATGGCATAAACCGCACCGCCCATGGAATCGCCGACGAACAAGACCCCATCCGGACCAAAGGCCAGCGGACCTGCCTGTTTCAATTGGGGATTGCCCTGGTGCATCCCATGATGATCGGCTAACAGCTGCCCGGGTAGAACCAGACTGGTAAGCCACATGCACAATGCCAGTTTTCGACGCAGTTGGATTCGCAACATGGAAAGGACTCCCTACTTCGCTACAGTTAAAAGGAACACGTGACCGCCGTCTTGCGCGCCCGCATTATCGCACACCCGTTGGTCGAAGCAACGCGCCACGTGGCGATAAAGTGGCCAAGTTTTCGCGCGGTGTTGAAGCTTTCTAAATCTTGAGGGTTTCACTCGCAGACGGCGAACATCGATGCGGACTCCGGATGAAAGCTGGCATTGCTGTCTCCGAAGGTTTCACGGCGCAGGCCGGCCAACGTGCAATTGCCAGTGGAGTTGGCTAGGCAAATTAAAGGCGTCGACTTGCGCGGATTCGTCGCATCGCGCTCGGACGGCTTGATAGGGAAAATCGTGACAAGTGCTGTTCAGCGAATGAACTCAATGCGTGTCCAATTTCAAACTCTGACTTGCCTTGGTTCAGTCGGCCGGTGGGCTTCTCGAACCGCGCGATTTGCCGGATAATTGAACTCGGATCTTCGATCCAAGACTTTGTCGCTTGAGCGTTACCAAAGACCCGCAGGAAATAATCGGATGACTACTCAGCTACTGGCTGCCCGTGCTGGTGAACTAACCGACGAAATGCAATATGTTGCGCAACGTGAACAGTTGCCGGCGGAGACCATTCTTCAAGAAGTCGCCGCTGGGCGGATGGTGATTCCCGCCAACGTGCAGCATCTCAAGGGTGCGTTGGAGCCGATGTGCATCGGGATCGCCGCCAAATGCAAGATCAATGCCAACATCGGCAACAGCGCCGTGACCAGCAATGCTGGCGAGGAACTGGAGAAATTGCATACTGCTGTGCATTACGGCGCTGACACGGTGATGGATCTTTCGACGGGCAAAGACATTGATGGCATCCGTCAAAAAATCATCGACAAGTCACCTGTGCCCATCGGTACGGTGCCCATTTATCAGATGCTGGAAGAATTGGGCGGCAACATCGAGGACATGAATGCCCAGCACTTCCTGGACATGGTCGAACATCAGGCCAAACAAGGCGTTGATTACATGACCGTGCACTGTGGCGTCAAGCTGGAACACTTGCACCTCAGTACCGAGCGCGTGACCGGAATCGTCAGCCGCGGCGGCTCGTTAATCGCCAAATGGATGATGGCCCACCGTAAACAGAATCCGTTGTACGAAGCTTTCGACGATCTGTGCGACATCATGCGCGAGTACGACGTGACTTGGTCACTGGGTGACGGTTTGCGTCCCGGATCCATCGCCGATGCATCGGACGCAGCCCAGTTTGCGGAACTGGACGTGCTGGGTGAGCTGACCCAACGCGGTCAAGATAATGGAACTCAGGTCATGGTCGAAGGGCCGGGACACATTCCAATGCATCAGATCCAAATGAACATTGAACGGCAAATCGAGGTTTGCAAGGGAGCGCCGTTTTACGTGCTCGGTCCATTGGTGACGGACATCGCTCCGGGTTACGATCACATCACTAGCGGTATTGGAGCGGCTATGGCGGGTTGGCATGGGGCGGCCATGCTGTGCTATGTGACTCCTAAGGAACATTTGGGATTGCCGAACGACGAAGATGTTAAACAAGGTGTGATTGCTTATAAGATCGCTGCCCACGCTGCGGATGTGGCTCGCGGACGTCCTGGGGCTCAAGACCGCGATGATGCGTTATCGAAAGCACGGTTTGAATTCGATTGGAAAGAGCAGTTTCGACTATCGCTCGACCCAGAAACCGCGCAGCGCTACCACGACGAAACCTTACCTCAAGACACCTTCAAGAGTGCTCATTTTTGCAGCATGTGCGGACCCAAGTACTGCTCGATGAAGATTACTGAGGATATCCGTAAGATGGCGGAAGCCGATCAGTTGGTGGAGATCACGCCTAGTTCCAAGTAGTCTTTTTGTTAGTTGACAATCAAATTCACTGGAGTCAATGATGCCTCGCGCCGTTTGGAATGGAGTTGTCGTTGCCGAATCCGACGATACCGTGGTTGTCGAAGGCAATCACTATTTCCCACCCGAATCGATTGCTCGTGAGTACTTCCAGCCCTCGCAGACCACTTCGGTGTGCGGTTGCAAAGGCACGGCCAGTTATTACTCGCTGCTAGTGAACGGCCAGGAAAACGAGGATGCGGCTTGGTTTTACGAGTCGCCCAAGCCTGAGTCGGCGAACATTCAGAATCGCGTTGCCTTTTGGAAGGGCGTGCAGATCGAGGATTCTTAGGAAACGCGTATTTGGCTATGTCAGACAAGCTCATTGAACTGAGCTCAACGTGGGCCTGGCGGATTGCTGCAGAAGGTCCTGTCTGCCAAACCCAAGTATCGCGAACAAGCCAGAGGGCAGATCTATGACCGAGAAAGTTGTCTTCATTACCGGCGGCAATGCCGGCATCGGGCTGGCCACCGCTGTCAAGTTCGCCAAGTCGGGTTGCCACGTGGCCATTCTTGGTCGGCGCGAGGACGCCAACGCGATGGTCAAGTCCCAGGTGGAAGCTTGTGGAGTGAAGTGCGCTACGTTTGCTGGCGACGTAACGCACGAGTCCGACGTGGTGGCGGCCATCGACAAGACGTGTAATGAACTGGGGCGGCTGGACTATGCATTCAACAACGCCGGAGTAGAACAAGCTCCCACGCCGTTGGCTGATCAATCGGACGAAGACTACCGCCGCATCATCGACGTCAACGTCAAGGGTGTGTGGCTGTGCATGCAGCACGAGATTCCAAGGATGTTGGAAAATGGAGGAGGCGCCATCGTCAATACGGGTTCCGTTGCTTCCGTGATCGGCATGGCGAACATTCCGCTTTACATCGCCAGCAAGCACGCGGTGCTAGGACTGACTCGTTCGGTGGCGTTGGAATTCGCCCAGCAAAACGTGCGCGTAAATGCAGTTTGTCCGGGTGCGGTAAAAACAGACCTATACGATCGATTTACCGGCAAGAATCCGGAGATGGAACAAGCCATCGAAGGCATGCATCCCATGGGCCGTAGCGGCACGCCCGACGAGATTGCCTCGGCGGTCTACTGGTTGTGCCATGACGCTACTTGGACAACGGGACAAGCAATCACGCTGGACGGCGGCTTTACCGCGCAGTAGTCGCCGAATACGCCGGCCAATCTAGCGTGGATCTGTTTGCAATCGGCTCCCACCAAAATGCACTAACCGGGCCAGCCTTTTGAAAGCTTCCGCGTTGTCGTCCGCAATCTGCATATCCGTGTGCCGCAGGCAGCTGACCAAGCCGGGTAGGTCCCAGTAGCGGACCGCGCCGGGTAAGAATCCGGGATCGCGAATCGAACTGGCACCGCCGAATTCAAACGTGTCTGGAGCCAACTGCAATTGGAACGCAAGTTTTTCGTCAGTTCCGTCCTGGGCGACGAGGACACCAGCGGCGGCCAGTGCAGCGCCCAACCCTGTGCCAGAAACGCGAATCCGCTGGCCGCCGTTACCGTCATTTGTGCTATCCGTCACCTCAGCTTGGTGCTGGTGCAGTAATCGCAGGGTTAATCCTAGTCGGCGCGCCGCCTGGCTGAACTGCGGCAGGTTGTAAGCGTACGTGTAGGCGGCGGCCAGGCGAGGATTGTCCACCAGGGGCTGGGGGCCGTCGACTGCCGTCGGAAACAACCAGACGCTCGTCTCGTCACCAGATTCCACACGAATGCGGACGTACTGCTGCGCGGCCGCACTGGTCTGACGATCGGTTGCCTCAGGCGACAGGATCCAGCTTCCATCATGAAGGCTCTCAACCGACATGCGATCGTCTTGGCGAACCAGCTGACCGTCTAATTGTTTAGTAGTGAGACCGAGGCAGACGCGCCAGCCGGAATGGAGTATTTGGTGCAGCTGTGCGATCTGAAAGCGGTCGCCCTTGAGAAGTCCGTCCATTTGGCCGTGTACGATTTCCGCCCATAAGCCCAGCAAGCGGCGCTCAAACGCTTCGCCGCCCGGGGGTTGAGGGTGATCGGAGTCCCACACGGTCAGCTCGTCGCGGGAAGCCAGCTCGAAATCGCGTTCGAGAACCGGGGCTTCTTGGCCCAACTGAAACTGCTGATTGATCCAAGTGTAGAGGTGTGTACGGCAAACGTGATTGAAGTTGTGCCCGAAATGCAGTTCCGGAAACAGCTGCACCCGCGACGGAGCATCGACCAGTTCGTACAGTTTTTGCAATTCAGGGTAACCGTCCTCGGGCATGGTGCGCGTCCAATCATCGGCCGCAGTTAGGCCCAAGGGGCGAGGTGCGATTAAGGCAGCCAGTTCGACGTTGCCGGTTCCGGTTCGCAATAGACACGCGTTTTCACACGTACAGCCGCCTTGCATGCCCGTGCTGACCATGACAGCTGGAAAGGCGATGCGTATCCGCTGGTCCAATGCCGCGCCGACAAATGATTGAGTACCTCCGCCACTGGCACCCGTGATGGCGATACGTTCGGGATCGATTTCCGGCAGCGAGAGCAGCATCTCCGTGGCGCGGCGAGTGGCCAGCGTCTGTAGCCCCAGCACGGACTGGCAGTGCGCTTCGGCTAGCGGACTGTACAGAAGCCAACCATCCGCGTTTTGTGCGTGCTCCGCGGCTTGGCTGGCAAATCGATGCGCCCGCTCGTGATTGATCTGCATGCTGTCGCAGTAGCCCAACATGTCCCAGTGAAATACAACGCAGCCCATCCGCGCCAACTGTACGCAACGGGCTTGGATGTGATTGCGTGCCGCCGTCTCAAAACGCTCGGCCCCGCTAGCCAGCAACTGCTTGATCTCAGGCTCCGAAGCAGCATAGAAGCGGGCATCTTGCCAGTGGCCATGCGGGCACAACACGCCAGGTAACGCTTGCCCGGCCGGAGTGTCGGTGGGCCGATAAAGGTTGCCCGTGACGTACAAGCCCGGAAGACTTTCAAAAGTAACCTTCTCGATGGTGTAATCGTCTCGCCGAATCAAGCCGTAGATGTTGGGTGAGACTGGATCCAGTTCAGGAATGGGGAACATTCCAGTGCTGACTTGCAACTGCAAACGCACATCGTGAGCGCGAGCCTCCCAGGCTGCTCGGTCGACCGGTGGATTGAATGGGCAGTGAGTATTGAGATCGCGCAGAGCCGATTGTCCGGGGCAGGGCGGAGCGAACACGGCGCAAGTCGCTAGCCAAAGAACACTCAGCACGGCGTTGGCGGGAAGACGCGTACGGGCTTGCATAGAAGATCGGACCTCCGGCGTAAAGAAGTTCGTTATCGGTGTCTTCGCAAGATGTCCCGCGTAGCCACAGCCCGACACGAACGGCTCGCACAAACGGTGGGAACATGTTCGATTGTAGTTCGCAGTGATCCTGTCTGCTAAACAGAGATCCTGTTTGCTAAGCAGTGACGTTTTCCACCGGATGGCGACTCTGTCTACCGAGCAAGTAGGATCCATTCTGGCGGTGAAGCGATGTTGACCGGCGAATAGGCGGGGGATTTATGGCTTGGAGGATGCGCGAGCGGCGGGTTGATGTGGCTCAAACAGGGTCCGGCGTTTCTGTTCGGCTTGCCGGATGGCGTCCACAGCGGCTTGGTACAGCACGGCTTGAGAGCGCAACGCGTTATCCTGCTGCTGG
Source organism: Pirellulaceae bacterium (assembly GCA_028289675.1). Classification (GTDB taxonomy): domain Bacteria; phylum Planctomycetota; class Planctomycetia; order Pirellulales; family Pirellulaceae; genus Aureliella. Next base: position 10,393 of record JANQOL010000444.1, on the reverse strand, counting down.
TTGCGTTGGTAGGTTCCGTCGGGCTGCAATTTCCAGGCATGACAGTTGTCCTGAAAATAGGCACTCAAGATGGATACCAACCGCTTTTTGCAGGTTGGATCGGACACTGGAACCAACAACTCCAAACGCTTGTCCAGATTGCGGGGCATCCAGTCCGCGCTGCTGATGAAGGCCAACTCATCGCCGCCGTGGTGAAAGTACACCAGGCGGGCGTGCTCCAACAAACGGTCGACGATACTGACTACCGTAATATTTTCGCTCAGGCCCGGGATGCCGGGACGCAAGCAGCAGATGCCTCGAATGTTCAATTGCACCGTTACACCGGCCATGGACGCTCGGTATAGGGCGTCAATCAAACTTGGGTCGACCAACGCGTTCAGTTTGGCGGCGATGGACGCCCGCTGGCCTTGTTTCTTGCGCTCAATTTCGGCGTCGATCAAACTGAGCAGCTTCTTTCGCAGCCCCAGAGGAGCCGCCTCGAGCTGGTGATATTGTTGTGGCTGGCTGTATCCCGTAATCGCATTGAAGAACGCGCTGGCGTCTTTGCCGAGTTCGTCGTCGCAAGTCAGCAGACTCATGTCGCTGTACAAGTGCGCCGTGGACTCGTTGTAGTTGCCGGTACCAAAGTGCATATAGCGCACAATGCCCTGCGGTTCCCGGCGGACGATGATGCACACTTTGGCGTGTGTTTTAAGGTGCTTGACACCATAGATGACCTGCACACCCGCTTCTTCCAACTCTTGCGCCCATTCGATGTTTCGAGCTTCATCGAAACGCGCTTTTAGCTCGACAACTGCGGTCACGTATTTGCCACGCTCGCCAGCGCGACGCAGCGCAGACACGATCGCGCTGTCTCGGCTGGTGCGGTACAACGTCTGTTTGATGGCCAGGACATCCGGATCATCGGCGGCCTCTTCGATTAGGCGTACCACCGGTTGAAAACTCTCGTACGGATGACACAACATCACGTCTCGCTGCGCGATGGTCGCGAACATGCTTTGAGTCGGATCGATGAGCGGACTGGCCTGCGGTGGCCAAGGTTCGTTGCGCAGGTGATCGAAGCCTTCGATGCCTGACAGATGCATCAATACCGACAGGTCCAGCGGCGTGGGCAAGCGGGCCGTTTCACGATCGCCAATCTCCAGATTGGTTTGCAGGAACTGGATCATCTCCGCAGGTGCATCCCGGTCGATCTCTAATCGGACACAGTCGGCGGTCTTGCGCTGCTGGAGCATTGCTTTCATGCCGTGCAGCAGGTCCGAGGCGGAATCTTCCTGCAGGCTCACATCCGCGTTCCGGGTAATGCGGAACGAAGCCGTGCCCAGCACTTCTTCGCCCGGAAAAAATTCGGCCACATAGCTGCTGACCAGTTCTTCTAGGAACGCAAAGGAAAATCCTTGGTCCGTGGGCAGTGTCAAAACGCGTGGAATGGCCTTGCCAATGGGAATCACCGCGAAGCGGAACGCAGGATCCTCATCGGGCACGGCCAGCTGCACACAGACATACAGGGCTCGAGCTTGGAGCAAGGGAAACTCACTGCCAGAATCGACGCCCATCGGAGACAACACCGCGAAAATCTCGTCTTCGAAGATTTGTTTGGCGACCTCCTGGTGGCGCACGCTGCTGTTCGCGACGTGGACACGTTGGATCCCGTGCTGGGCCAAAGACGGCTCGATGACTTGCAGATAGGCCTCGTACTGGCACTGCAACATGCTGGCCGTCCGCCCGTAAATGGCTTCCAACTGTTCCGACACCGTCATGCCGGACGGGTCAGTAGACGCGGCGCCAGCACGCATCTGCAGCCGCAAACCTCCCACGCGGACCATGAAGAATTCGTCCAAGTTACTGCTGGTAATGGCCAGGAACTTGAGGCGTTCCAACAGTGGGATACTGTCATCTAGGGCCTGGTCCAGCACCCTTTGATTGAATTCGAGCCAGCTGATTTCTCGATTGATGTAGTGGTCGGGGTCGATCGGCATCGGACTCTTTAAATGCACTGGAACGGTGCCCAGGAAAGGTCCGAGGGCGGCCCACACAGCAATCTGGCTTCAGCCATATCATGGCCCCCTGGTAAGCGGAGACACTGGCAAGCGGGGGCACTGGCAAGCAGAGAGACCTCGGTTACCACCGACCGATGGTGGCCCTGGATTGAACAACTGGTTTAAGGATAGACGTAGGGCGGGCGAAAAGCCATGCGGCCCGCCGAAATCAATTGTATCGATCGTAGCGACCGGACAGGCGAAGTGTGGCGAGGCTTGCACGCCCCCGCAGCTAGCAGGACGCAGCCAACGGGCACGGCGCGCGTCGGCTGGTTGCGTTCATGAATTGGTTGCGACACCGTTCGGTTCGCGGACACCGCGACTGCGAAGAAGACGCGCGAACGTATCCAGCTGCTTCAGTTGGACGCTGACGAGCCGACGAAGGAGAGGACCAGTGCGGTGATACCGGCTACTAGGGAGCCCACGCCCCAGCCCAGTGTTTGGGCGGCAGTAACAAAGGTCACCGGGCCGACTTGCAATGTCGTGAACTCGCCTTGGCTCAAGCTGGACATCATGCCCCACGTGCACAGCCCGGCTCCACAGCCCATTAGACCGACTGCGAAGATCTTGCCGATGGCTCGGGCCACCCGGGGAAAACTGAGAGTGACCGTCAACAGAGCACCGATGATAGTTCCACACACCAGGCCGGTTAGGGGTGACATGTTTTCGAACATTTGCTCGCCTCGCAAATTGCTGGTCTGAACTGGCCACGGCTGCGAGTAGAGCATAAATCGGCCGCCAATGCGATGCAGACCGGTTTCTCGGGACGGATCAGGTCAGCGCCTTTTCCGTGATCATTTTCTTGGCCCAGGCGGCGGCTCCGACCGTAGCCGCATCGTCTCCCAGTTTGGCGGCCCGCACTTCAAACTCGTCGCGATAGCATTCAAACACATGTTCTTTGGCGATTTTGCCAACACGTTTGACGATCCGTTCGGGCATGGCTTCAACCAGTCCGCCACCTAACACGATTCGATCGGGACACATCAGCAGGACGAGGTTGGCGACCGCGTAGCCAATCATATCGCAAGCATCATCCACGACGCGAGCGACCTCAGAATCGCCTTTGGCAATTGACTCGGCAATGACTTTGCTACGGATGGCTCCCAGCTCCGTGCCGATTTCGCCCTGCAGAAACTTGGCTTCTCCCCGGTAGGCCAACTTGGCCATTTCTCCGGCGATGGCTAAACGGCTGGCTTCCGTTTCCAGCGTGCCCGGCATCCCAGTGGCTCCAGGTCGTTCGGAGCCGGCGATCTTGATGTGACCGACTTCCATACAGCTTACGACCCGGCCACGCAGTATTTGGCCGTCGTAGACACAGCCGCCACCGATACCAGTGCCCGGAAAGATCCCCACGGTGGTCCGTGAACCTTGACCGGCGCCGGCCACATATTCCCCGTAGACGCCGGCATCCACGTCATTTAGCACAATCGTCGGACACCCGAACTTCTTGGTCAGGAAGCTGCCCACGGCCACATTTTTCCAGCCCAAGTTGACCGCAATTCGCACGACGCCTCGGTCCCATTCCACCGGCCCGGGACAGCCAATCCCGATACCTTGCAGCTGGTCGTGGGTTACCTTTTGCTCTTCGAGCAATTTGTTGATCGTCGATTCAATGCGTTCCAATCCCGCTTCGACGCCAGATTCACCCTTCGTGCGGCGGCGGCGGCAGCCAATTTTGTTCAGAGATGGATCGAACAGCGTGCACTGCATTTTCGTGCCGCCCAAATCGAACCCGATCCAGTACTTCTGTCGATCTTCCGTGCCCACGTGGCGAGTTTCCTTCGCAGATGTTGGTTCCTAGGATTTGCCCATGAGATCGCACGCTAGCATTAGAATGCCATTGTGACCAGCACACTGCGGCTTGCAAGCAACCCAAGCTGCACCTGCAAACAACCAGCTGGCGACATCCCACCTGGGACCACTTATCGATCGGGCGGCACCGAAGTCCGCTTGTGTCCCTACCGCCCGCTGCCACTAGTTTGAGCTGCCTTCAGCTGGGATCCAAGAATTTTTTTTCTGGCGGTGAATAAAACCCCAGCGTGCTGACATAACTCAATTAGCGAGCCCCGCTGGAAGGTTCCGTGGAGTGAATTCGAGCCCGACATCTGAGGAACCAGATGAGATTGCTCGTGATTTAGAGCAGCTCCATGCCGATTTTTCGATGCCATTGGAGCGTATTGCCTGGGCGATTGTCAGAGATTGGGCTTTGGCCGCCGACGCGGTTCAAGAAGCTTTTGGGTTGCTGGCTGAAAAATGGAATCAAGTGGCGGAGGCGGATCGCAGAGGTTGGTTGGTGCGAACAGTTCAGTTCCAGGCATTGAATCTGCGCCGCCAACATCGTCGAACACAAGTCGGCTCAGACTTGGTTCAGCAGCATTTGACGCAAACGACGGCCCAGCAAAGTTGGGGGAGACCGCCGTGGGAAGCCCAGGAAGACCGCGAGCGACTCCGGCAAGCTGTGGCGGACTTGCCAGAGGAGCAGCGCCAAGTTGTGCAAAAACGGTTGGTCGAGCAACTGAGTTTTCAAGAAATCGCGAACGAGCTGCAACTGCCGTTGGGAACCACACTGTCCAGAATGCGACTGGCACTCAAGAAACTGAGGGCGAAATTGTTAGATGAAAACTGACGAACACAGCGATAAGAACTGGGCCGATTTATCGCCTGAAGAAGCGCGGCAATGGGACGTCGATCGGTATGTGCTAGGCGATGACACCCTGGATCGCGAATCGTTCGAAGCGCGAATGGCGACCGACGAGCAATTGGCCTGGCAGGTGGCCCAGTCGGTGGGGCAGGTGGCATGTTTCTCATCGGCGGCCGAACTCGCGTCTGATGACCGTGGGCAAGCATCTCCGAACAGCGTGCCAGCGAAGCCGATGATCCCAGCGAAGCAAGCTATCTCGGTCCGCCCAGTTCCGGCTCGTCTGATGTGGACGGCCCTGGCAACCGTGGCCGCCACGGTGCTGGTCGCCTCCTGCTGGGGGCTGTTGGGTCGTAATTCAACTGGGTCCGCAGATGCGATTGCCGCTCAGGATCTTCCAGCGGTGGCGGCGCACTGGCTGGCGCTGGAGTCGGAAGGCGAGGGTGAAGAGACGTTGATTTCCAACGCCTTGGAAATGGACTCGACCGAGAAGTGGGTTGAAGACGATTGGATGGTCGAAGCCGCGCAACAGTTCTTCCAGCAAGAGGCGGAGATCTGATGTATTGGATGATGATGCTGGTGGCCGCCACGCCTTGGCTGTCGCCAAGTCCGATCGAGGAACAGCCCTCGGACAAAGCTAAAACACGATTTCCGCCGCTTGCTCAGGCCGGAAACGGTCAGGATCGCTCCAGTCCGGAAGGTGACGTTCAGCCCAAGAATCAACAGCAGAGCGAGAATGCCAAGTTGTTGGCGACCGAGAAAGCTGTGTTGGCATTTGTTGGCCAACATCAGCCCAAGCTGTTGGAGTTGATGAGTTTTCTCAAGGTCAATCAGCCCGCGCAATATCAACGAGCCCTCAGAGAAATGGCGCGGTCGACACAGCGACTCGAAACATTATCCAAACGCGACGATGAATTGCACGCCATCGAGTTGAAGCTGTGGCAGACCAGATCCCAGCTGCGTTTGCTGGCAGCGGAAATCTCGGTGGCAGGCGACGACAAGAACTCAGCTTTGCAGGCGAGATTAAGGAAACTGGTCGAGAAAGAGTTTAACCAAAATCTGGCGCGGCTCAGGTTGCAACGAGAGCGCGCGGCAAAGCAGTTGAAGCAACTGAACCAACAGCTACAACAGCGGCAGGCCGAGCAAGAGGCGGTGATTGCCAAGACGGTCAAGACTTGGCAAAACCGGATTGCCCGACAAGTTCCCAAGCCTAAGAAAAAAGACCCACAAGACTGATGCCGTGGCGGTCCGAGCGGGCCACGGGGCCAGACAACCCAGGAGACGCAGCACTATGCGTATGCATATTGGTCGATCAAAGAGTGTTTTTGCACGCAGCCTGTTAGCCAGCCTGCTGTTGTTCAGTGGAGTCGGCATACAGTCGGTCGCGGCGGCGGACCCCGCGGAAGCCAAACCAGCTGCAGCCAAGGCCGCGCGATCCAAACCGTTGGCGCCGTTGCCGCGGCGGTTTGGAACCGAGCAAGGTCGGTCGCCGACGAAAGAAGTGCCGGACTTCCAACGCCACGTTTCACCGCTGCTTGGTCGACTGGGCTGCAATGGACGTGCGTGTCATGGTTCGTTTCAAGGGCAAGGCGGATTTCAGCTGTCACTGTTTGGCTACGACTTCAAAGCTGACTACGACGCTCTGTTGGACCAAGACAGCTGTCGGGTAGACCTGGAGGATTACCTGGAAAGCTTGATCCTGACGAAACCTGTCGATGCTGACATGCACGATGGCGGCAAACGCTACGAACATGGCGGCTGGGAGTACTGGGTCTTACGGAATTGGATCGAAGCCGGAGCTCCGTTCGACGCCGGTGAGCAACAGAAACTGGAGCGGTTGGTCGTGACGCCTGCCGAGCTGAATTTCACCGCTGCCAAGCAACATCAACAGCTGAAAGCCATTGCGGTCTGGGAAGATGGCAGTACCGAGGATGTCACCTGTCTCTGCCGATTCCAATCCAACGATTCCGCGATCGCCGAGATCGATGAAACTGGCCGCGTCACGTCTCTGGCAGCTGGCGACACGCATTTGGTGGTGTCGTACGACAAAGCCGTCGTGCCCGTGTTGTCGCTGCAGCCGGTGTCGAAGCAAGTGGGAGACGACTATCCGCGCGTCGCGGCGCGAACGCAGATCGATCGTTTAGTCATTCAAAAACTCCGCAAGCTAGGCATCGTGCCTTCTGAGATTTGCACCGATGAGGAGTTCTTGCGGCGCGCTTCCTTGGATGCCACGGGAACGCTGCCGAAGCCGGAAGAGGTGCTGGAGTTTGTGCAAGACAGGTCCCCGACCAAACGCGCGGACAAGATTAACGAGCTGCTGGAACGACCGTCCTATGCCGCTCAGTGGACCACATTTCTGTGTGATATCACCGGCAACAATGAAGATCAGCTGAGAAACTTCTTACCGACTCAGGTGCGGCCATCCAACCAATGGTATCAGTGGATTTACCAACGTCTGGAAGACAACGTACCGTATGACCAAATCGTCGAAGGGATCGTCACCGCTACCAGCCGTTTGCCTGACGAATCTTATCAAGATTACTGCCGCGCAATGAGTGACATCTGCCGAGACAACGACGGCGATTTGTTCGCCGAGCGTCCCGGCTTGGTGCACTACTGGGCGCGAAACAACTTTCGTACCGCCGAAGAACGGGCCATTGGATTTGCCTACTCGTTTTTAGGTGTCCGCATCCAATGTGCTCAATGCCACAAACATCCGTTTGATCAGTGGTCCAAAGCCGACTTCGATCAATTCGAACAACTGTTTGGCGGAGTTCAAGCACGACAGAATAGTTTGTCGCCAGACGCCAAGAAGCAGTTTACCAAGATGGTTAGCGCTCTTGGCATCGATAACAAGGTGAAAGGCAACCAGCTGCGGCGCGAGTTGGGTGGGCTGCTGAAGGACGGCAAAGTTGTGCCAATGCCCGAACTGGTGGTCACACCTCCTCGAACTTCTCGGAAACAAAAGGGTCAGCCGGCTAAACCCCGACAAGCCAAACTGCTGGGCAGCGACTGGGTGCCTTTGGATCAAGCCGACGTGCGCGGGAAGTTGATGGACTGGTTGCGCTCCCCGGAGAATCCATACTTTGCCAAGGCCATCGCCAACCGCGTCTGGGCGCAATACTTTGGCCGAGGCATTGTTGATCCCGTGGACGATTTGAACTTGGCCAATGCTCCAAGCAATGGACCGCTGCTGGACTACCTGGCTCAAGGCTTCGTGGATAGCGGTTACGATCTGAAGTGGCTGCACCGCGAGATTCTCAACTCCGACACTTACCAGCGATCTTGGATTCCCAATGAGACCAATCGTTTTGATAAGCGAAATTTCAGTCGTAGCGAACTGCGGCGCCTGTCGGCGGAAGCGACCTACGATGCCGTGCGGATGGCGGTGGCTAACGACCAACTGGCGGAGAAGACACGCCAGTTGGATCTCGACCGCGCATTGACCAAGCCTGGAGCCAGTGCACGCGCCAATAATCGAGATGACCAGAGTTACGCCCTGACTGTGTTTGGTCGCAGCGTGCGGGAATCCAATTGCGATTGCGATCGTTCGAATGAACCCAGCTTGCTGCAAACCGTGTTTCTGGTCAACGACTCGGCGGTTCAGAGTTGGCTGAGCGATGCCAAGACCAGTTGGGCGGCCCAAGTGGCTGACAAATACGGTTGGGAGCCATCGCCTGGCAGCCCGGCGGCAGCCGCCCGCGCCAAACAGCTGCAACAACTGCTGGATCGTTTCGCCAAACAGGTGCGAGACATTGATCAACGTATTGAAAAGGCACAGGCTGCCAACCAAAACAAGCTTGTCACTGCACTGAAGAAACGCCGAACCGAGATGATCCAGCGCGGCCGAGGGACTGCCAAGAAGAACGGTGTGCTGAGTCAGTTCAATCAACGGCTGGCGCAGCTCGATAGCCCAACTGAAGAGCATCACTCGGACGAGCCGGCTTCGGCGCGTCGCATGACCGAAGAGCAGGCACTGTGGGTGGCGGAGCAAGCGTATTTGCGAACGTTGAGCCGACAGCCGAATGCTCGAGAACTGGATCGAGTAGTCAGTTTCTTACGGTCGGAAGATCATCCCACAGTGGCCGTCGAAGGCCTGATGTGGAGCTTGATCAATACGAAGGAGTTCATTCTCAACCATTAGAGTCACCATCAAAAAGCAAATCAGCCGCCAAGCGATAGCCTGCGGTTCACACCACTGATGAATTCCAGGTTCAGAGTGCAATTGCTCTCAGAGCCGATTGTTCGAACTACCAACGGTCGACTCCGGCTTACAGCCTTTGCAAACCCAACTAAACTACGCTTAGTAACTTGAAATAGGAACGAAACATGACTCTGCATCGAACCTGTGACGGCGCATCACGACGTGACTTTCTGCGCGTCGGTGCCTTGTCGGCTACAGGCCTTACATTGGGCAACTATTTGCAAATGGCCGAGGCAGGGGAGGTCTCTCCAGCGAAGGGCAAGGCAGCGATTTTCATCGATCTGCCGGGCGGCCCGTCCCATATCGACACGTTCGATCCCAAACCGGATGCTCCCGATGGTATCCGAGGGACATTTCAGCCGATCGAGACCAACGTGTCCGGCATCCGCATCAGCGAACATCTGCCCAAATTGGCCCAATGCGCCGACAAATTCGCCATCTTGCGCGGCGTGAGCCATACGCTGGCGGCGCACCGGCTGGGGCAAGAGTATGTCAACACGGGCAGCAAGCCTCTTGCATCGCTGGAGTATCCCGGCTTCGGAGCCGTGGTTACGAAGGAATTGCCAGTTGCCGACGATTTGCCGCCGTTTGTGGCCGTACCCCGTGGCAACCAACGGGCGGGTTTTCTTGGGATCCAATATGCTCCGCTCAACACCGGACAAACACCCTCGGCCGGGCAACGATTTAGTGTCCGCGGTATCTCGCTGGGTAACGGAATGACGGTCCAACAAATCGAGCGCCGGCAAGGGCTGCTCAGCGATTTGGATCAGACGTTTCGGCACGTTGAGCAAAACGATCAACTGTTGGTGGGCTTGAATCGCTTCCACCAAAAAGCCTTCGACATGATTACCAGTCCTAAAGCGCGAGAAGCCTTTGATGTTTCCCGCGAGTCGCCGTCATTTGCCAAGCAGTTCAGCAAGGATCCATTTTCCCAGAGCTGTCTGTTGGCGATTCGGTTGGTCGAATCCGGCGTCCGTTTCGTCTCTCTGTCGCTAGGCGGCTGGGACACGCACCGAGACAACTTTACCAAACTCAGTACGGAGCAGTTGCCAAAGTTGGATGCCGGGCTTTCGGCGTTGTACACGGGGCTGGAGCAGCGTGGCCTGTTGGAGTCGACCTCGGTAATGGCAACTGGCGAATTCGGTCGAACTCCCAAGATCAATACGCGCACCGCCGAAGGTGGCCGCGATCACTATCCGCGATGTATGTTCATGTTGATGGCCGGTGGCGGCATTCGGGGTGGACAGGTCATCGGTGAATCGGACGCAACGGCCGCGGGTCCCAAGAACGAGGCCATCAAGCCGGATGACGTGGCCGCGTCGTTTTATCATAGCCTGGGAATCGATCCTAATCGCGAATATCACACCGACACTGGGCGACCGATCACGTTGGTTCGTGACGGGCAGGTGATTCCGCAACTGTTCAGCTAGGCTCGGTCGCACGGGCTACTGGCTTGCAAGTAGAATGTCGGTCTCGCGTGGACTGGACGGACGTAGACCGCCGGCGCGCTGT